>DASTBC010000228.1 GCA_035712245.1 Candidatus Eisenbacteria bacterium | reverse complement strand
ATGGTCGTGGAATCGCTCGCGTCGTGAGCCATCCCTCGGAGCAGGATCTGATCTACGACTGGAACGTCGGCGAGGACGCGCCCCCGCGCCCCCCGCGCCGCGTCCAGGTCGTCGACGAGACCCTCCGGGACGGGCTCCAGTCCCCGTCCGTCACCGATCCGCCCATCGGGAAGAAGATCGAGGCGCTCCACTACCAGGCGAGGCTCGGCGTGCACGGGAACGACATCGGGCTTCCCGGCGCGGGCCCGCGCGCCAAGGAGTCGACGCTCGCCCTGGCGGCCGAGATGGTGCGCGCGAAGATGGAGATCGAGCCCTACTGCGCGGCGCGCACCCACAAGAACGACATCGATCCCATCATCGACATCACGCAGCGCACGGGACTCCGCATCGAGGCCGCCACGTTCATCGGCTCGAGCCCGATCCGCCAGTACGCCGAGGACTGGGATCTGGACCGGCTGCTCCGCCACACCGAGGAGGCGGTCACCTACTGCACGCAGAACGGCGTCCCGGTCATGTACGTGACCGAAGACACGACGCGCGCGCGCCCGGAGATCCTCCGGAAGCTCTACACGCGCGCCGTGGAATGCGGCGCGCGGCGCGTGTGCGTCTCGGACACGGTGGGACACGCCACTCCGGAGGGCGCGGCCCGCGTGATCCGGTTCATCCGCGAGGTCGTGGACGCGACCGGCGAGACCGTCGGAGTCGACTGGCACGGCCACCGGGACCGCGATCTCGGGGTCGCCAATGCGCTCGCCGCGCTGATGGCCGGCGCCGATCGCGTGCACGGGACGATCCTCGGCGTCGGCGAGCGCGTCGGGAACGCTCCGCTCGACCTCCTCCTCATCAACCTGAAGCTCCTGGGATGGCTGGACCCCGACCTCTCCTCGCTTCCGGAGTACGTCGCCCTCGTCTCGGAGAGCTGCCGCGTTCCGATTCCATACAACTATCCCGCGCTCGGACGCGACGCCTTCCGGACGGGAACCGGCGTCCACGCGGCCGCCGTCATCAAGGCGCGGAAGAAGGGGGACGACTGGCTGGCGGACCGGGTCTACTCGAGCGTTCCGGCGGGAATGCTGGGTCTTCGTCAGGTGATCGACGTGGGGCCGATGTGCGGCGAGTCCAACGTGATCCACTGGCTCACCGAGCACGGCCACGAGCCCGAGCGGCCGCTGGTCGAGCACCTCTTCGGCCTCGCGAAGCGCCGGGAGGCGAACTTCACGGACGCGGAGCTCGAAGCCGCGATCCGCTCGTTCCGGGAGTCCTCGAGCCGGGCAGGCGCGCGTGGATAGAACCTATCGCATCGCCGTCCTGGCCGGGGACGGCATCGGTCCCGAGGTGACCCGCGAAGCCGTCGCGACGCTCCGTGTCGCCGCCGAGATCGAGGGGTTCGGGCTCGATCTGAGCGACTATCCGTTCGGCGCCGAGCACTACCTGAAGACGAAGGAAATGCTCCCTCCCTCCGCGCTCGCGGAGTTCCGGGACATGGACGCGATCCTGGTCGGCGCGATCGGGGATCCCCGCGTGCCCGTGGGGCTCCTCGAGCGCGCGATCATCGCCGGGATCCGGTTCGGCCTCGACCTCTACGTCAACCTCCGTCCGGTGAAGCTCTTCGCCGAGCATCTCTGTCCGTTGAAGGGGAAGGGACCGAAGGACGTCGATCTCGTGGTGGTGCGCGAGAACACGGAGGACGTGTACGTGGGGATCGGAGGCTTCTTCAAGAAGGGGACGCCCGACGAGGTGGCGCTCCAGGAGATGATCTTCACGCGGAAGGGAGTCGAGCGGGTGCTCCGCTACTCGTTCGACCTCTGCCGGAAGCGGAACCGCGCCAAGAAGCTCACGATGGTGGACAAGGCGAACGCGGTGGCCGCCATGGATCTCTGGACGCGCGCGTTCGAGGAGGTCGGAGGGGACTATCCCGACGTCGAGCGTGACCACGCGTACATCGACGCCGCGTGCATGTGGATGGTGAAGAACCCTGAGTCCTTCGACACGGTGGTGGTCTCGAACATGTTCGGCGACATCCTCACGGATCTCGGAGCCGCGATCCAGGGCGGCATGGGCGTCGCGGCGTCCGGCAACATCCACCCGGGACGCGTTTCGATGTTCGAGCCCATCCACGGCTCCGCTCCCAAGCACGCGGGCAGGAACGTCGCCTCGCCGATCGGCGCCATCCTCGCGGCGCAGATGCTCCTCGAGCACGTGGGCGAGGAAGCGGCCGCAACGCGCATCGCGCGCGCGGTGGAGACCGCGTTCGCGTCCGGCGAACTTCGCTCCACGGGGACGGATAGCGGGGTGAGCACCGAAGCTCAGGGAAGGATGATCCGGGAGCGCATCAAGGCGGGGGCGGCCGCGCCCTCCCGGTAGCTTGTAGCCGCTACAAAAACCCTCCAGAATTTCTACAACCCCGGACCACGCGATGCAGTTCCCTCCCGCGGGGTTCACGCGATCGCTTGTACTTGGGGTAACTCGCGACCACGGCACGGAATATGCCGTGCGCGCACTCGCTGGGCGTGCTTCCCCCCTGCAATGAGCGCCCAGCCGTCCGCGTTGTCGTTGATCCAAGGAGCAACTCAAGGACTGTCACCTTGCGTGCCGGTGACAAGGGAGGGCACCCATGAAGCTTTTGATACGGCTGGTGTTCGCGGTCGCGCTACTCGGCGCGTCCTATGCGACACCGGTGTCGGCGCAGTACATGTTCCTCGACACGAACGGCGACGGGCTCCATACGGACGCCGACGATCTCGCCGCGAACGGCACTCCGACGGTCGCGACCCTCTACGTCATCACCAACCAGAACCGGGACGGCACCGGCGCAACCTGTGACCAGGACCCGCTAACGCCGCTCTCGATCAACTCCTACGTGGTCAACCTCCAGGCGGTGGGCGGCTTGGTGGAGTACAGCAACTTCACCAATCTCCAGACCACGATGACGGTCAATTTCGGTGAAGTCGACGCCGACAGCATCAACTACAAGAACGGATACGGCCAGCAGGCAGCGCTCGATCCCGGCAAGTACGCGCTCGCCACGATCACGATCACGGGACTCTCCGGTTCTCCGGAGATCCAGATCGTCGACCAGGTGCCGGGCAGTCCGGACTTCACCTCGTTCGGCACGCTGTGCCCTGGAGCCGAGTTCGACAACACGTACAAGCTCACGGGTCCAGCCGGCGGGTCGGACTGGCAGGACGCGGACGGCCTCGGACCGGGACCGGGCGGAAACGCATTCCCCACGCTCGTGGTCCCCGATGAGGTGGTTGGCGGCGTCGGAAGTCTGTTGTCCGTCACCGCGACCGCCACGGACGAGAACCTGACCGACGTGCTCACGATCACCCAAACGTCAACCGCGCCGTTCCTCACTCAGTTCACGCACACGCCGAGCGTCTCGCCGGCCACGGCGACCCTGAGCGGAACGCCGCCCGATCTCTCGCAGGGGAACTACACGATCAACTGGTCCGTCTCGGACGGTGTGAACCCGCCCGTCACGGCCACGACCAACGTCATGGTCACCGAGGGTGGAGGTCCGAACGAGTGTCCGGTTCTGACACCCATCGGAAACCAGACCGTGAACGAGCTGGAGACCCTTCAGCTGACCATCGCGGCCACCGAAACGGACCCGGGCCAGACCGTGGAGTTCTCCCTTGGCGCGGGCGCTCCGGAAGGAGCGACTCTCAATTCTTCGTCGGGGATCTTCACCTGGATCCCGACGGAAGAGCAGGGGCCGGGGACCTACGACATCGTCTTCCGGGTGACCGACAACGGCAGCCCGGCGTGCACCGACTCCGAGGTCGTGGTGGTCACCGTCCAGGAGGTCGGAGGCGAGAACCAGTGCCCCGTGCTGGGACCGATCGGCGATCGCACGGTGAACGAGGGCGTGCCGCTCACGTTCACGGCGACCGCCACCGACTCGGACGTGGGCCAGACCCTCACGTTCTCGCTCAGCACGAACGCCCCTGCCGGCGCGACGCTCGACCCGAGCACCGGCCTCTTCAACTGGACGCCGAGCGAGGAGCAGAGCCCCGGCGTCGTTCCCATCACGATCCGCGTCTTCGACACGGGACAGCCCGCGTGCGCCGACTCGGAGACGTTCAACGTCACCGTGAATGAAGTCGGCGACAATGCGTGTCCCGTGCTGGCCACGATCGGGAACAAGTCGGTGGACGAGCTCTCGACGCTCACGTTCACCGCCACGGCGACCGATGCGGACGTTGGGCAGACGATCACCTACACGCTCGATCCGGGGTTCCCCGCCGGCGCCTCGATCGATCTGAACACAGGCGTGTTCACGTTCACGCCGACCGAAGCGCAAGGCCCCGGCCTGTTCCAGGTCACGGTCCGCGCCACGGACAGCGCCGATCCGGCGTGCAGTGTCTTCGAGATCATCCAGATCACCGTCAACGAGGTCGCCGGCGGGAATGAGTGCCCGGTGCTCGCGACGATCGGAAACCAGACCGTGAACGAGCTGTCGCTCCTCACGTTCACCGTGACGGCGACCGACCCGGACGTGGGCCAGACGCTCGCGTTCACGCTCGAACCAGGATTCCCCGACGGAGCCGGGATCAACTCGAGCTCGGGCGTGTTCAACTTCACGCCGACCGAGGCGCAGGGTCCGGGGACGTACCCGGTGACGGTGACCGTCACCGACAACGGGGATCCCGTTTGCAGCGACTCCGAGACCATCCAGATCACGGTCAACGAGGTCGACGGCGAGAATCAGTGCCCGGTGCTCGATCCCATCGGCAATCGCACCGTGGACGAATTGGCCTTGCTCACCTTCGACGCGAACGCGACCGATCCGGACGCGGGCCAGACGCTCACGTTCTCCCTCGATCCGGGATTCCCGGCGGGAGCCGTGATCGATCCGGGCACGGGTGTGTTCACGTTCACCCCGACCGAGGATCAGGGACCGGGGACGCACTCGGTGACGGTTCGCGTCACGGACAGCTTCGCCGGCACGCCTTGCAGCGACTTCGAGACCCTCACGATCACGGTCAACGAGGTCGACGGCGAGAACCAGTGCCCGGTGCTGACGCCCATCGGCAACCGTACCGTGAACGAGCTGTCGCTCCTCACGTTCACGGCCATGGCGACCGACCCGGACGCGGGCCAGACGCTCACGTTCTCTCTCGACGCCGGCTTCCCGACGGGAGCCTCGATCAACTCCTCGACCGGCGTGTTCACGTTCACCCCGACCGAAGGGCAGGGACCGGGAACCTACACGGTCACGGTTCGCGTGTCGGATGACGCGGACCCGGCGTGCGAGGACTTCGAGACCATCACGATCACCGTCAACGAGGTCGACGGTGAGAACGAGTGCCCGGTGCTCAACGGCATCGCCAACCGCACCGTCGACGTGGGCGAGCTCTTGAGCCTCGATGCGGACGCGACCGATCCGGACGCGGGGCAGACGCTCACGTTCTCGCTGGATCCGGGTTTCCCGACGGGAGCCTCGATCGACCCGAGCACGGGCGAGTTCACCTTCACCCCGATCCAGGCGCAGGTCGGGGAGCACACGGTCGTCGTTCGGGTCACCGACAACGGCGATCCTGCGTGCAGCGATACCGAGGAATTCCGGATCACCGTCAATCCGCTCGACGGCGAGAACGAGTGCCCGGTCATCGATCCGATCAAGGGCCGCACGGTGGAAGAGGGCGAGACCCTGACGTTCACGGTGAGTGCGGACGATCCGGAGAACACGACGCTCGTGTACGCGCTGGGTCCGGGCGCTCCCTCGGGGGCACAGATCCATCCGCTCACGGGTGTCTTCATGTGGACGCCTACCAGTGCCCAGGCCGGCACCTACACGATCACGATCCAGGTGCGCGACACCTGCGAGGATCCGTGCACGGTGACCACGACGGTGCAGATCGTCGTCGAGGACTCCAAGCCGCAGAACGAGTGCCCGGTGCTGAACGGAATCGCGAACCGCACCGTCGAGGAAGGCGAGCTCTTGAGCCTCGACGCGGATGCGACGGATCCGGACAAGGGGCAGACGCTCACGTTCACGCTCGATCCGGGATTCCCGGCGGGCGCCTCGATCGACCCGGTCACGGGCGCGTTCACCTTCACCCCGACCCACGCGCAGATCGGCGATCATGAAGTCGTCGTCCGGGTCACGGACAACGGCGATCCCGCGTGCAGCGATACCGAGGAGTTCCGCATCACGGTCGAGGAAGGGGAGAACGAGTGCCCGGTGCTGAGCAATCTCGCCGACCGGACGGTGAACGAAGGAGAGCTCCTGACCTTCACCGCGACGGCGACGGATCCCGAGGACGACGAGATCATCTTCTCGCTCGACGCGGGTGCTCCGGCCGGCGCCACGATTCACCCCAACACCGGCGTGTTCACGTGGACCCCGACGTCCGCCCAGGGCGCGGAGACCTACGAGATCACGATCCGGGCGACGGACCTCTGTGATTCGCCGTGCAGCGACACCGAGACGATCGAGGTCACGGTGCTCGACGTGGGCGGCGAGAACGAGTGCCCGGTGCTCGATTCGATCGGCGACCGGACCGTGACGGAGGGGAATCTCCTCACCTTCACGGCGACGGCGAACGATCCGGAAGACGAGGAAATCGTCTTCTCGCTCGATGCCGGGGCTCCCGCGGGAGCCGTGATCCACGCCAGCACCGGCGTGTTCACGTGGACGCCGAGCTCGAATCAGGGGCCGGCGAAGTACGAGATCACGATCCGGGCGACGGATCTCTGCGACACGCCGTGCAGCGACACGGAGACGATTGAAGTCACCGTACTCGACGGGAACGGCGCGGGCGGATCTTCGACCGTGATCGCGACCTTCGAGGACAGCGACCGGACCACGAAGCTGTGGACCGGCAAGCCGACGACCTGCGTGCAGCTCGAGGTCGTGGGTGACGACGAGATCGACTACTCGACGATCGAGCTCGTGTACAACGGGCAGCGTCTCGCCGCGAGAGAAGGGTCCAGCAGCCGCGACAAGGACCGAGACGGCAACAGTGAAGGGACGGTCTGCTTCTCCAAGCAGGATCTCCGGACCCTATTCGCCGGACTTCCGAGCGGAGAGCACACGGTCTCGTTCCAGATCGTCGGACGGTTCGAGAGCGGCGAGTCGTTCACCGCGGACGTGACGCACCGTGTCGCGGTGCGCGGCAACGGGAACAAGGACGACGAGGAATACGACGGTGTGGCGGGGAACGGCCGGAAGAAGGCCAGGGTGAGCCCGAACCCGATCAATCCGTCGGCGGTCCTCTCGTTCGGAACCACGCGCGAGGGCGCGGTGAAGATCCATCTGTACGATCTCGCCGGGCGGCTCGTGAGGACGCTCTATGACGGGTCGATGCCTGCCGGTGCGAACTCGGTGGCCTGGGACGGCAACGGGGACAACGGCAGCCGGGTCTCGTCGGGCGTGTACTACTTCCGGGTGCTTTCGCCCGACGGACAGGATGTCGTCCGGGTGACGGTGCTGAAGTAACTTCCACATCCCGGAGTCGAATCCGGGAAGCAGTCGGGGCGGGGCGGCCAGGCGGCCGCCCCGCCTTTCTTCGTCCCGTTCGTGCAGGGTTTGACCGGCCCCATCCGACTCCTCCGTCACCGTCTTTCGCTTGACCTACAACGCTCGCTGTGCTATGATGTTGCACGATTCAGGATCTCGTCATGACAACCGGCTTCTGGCAAGAGGGATCCACCGAGACCCCCCTCTCCATCCGGCGTGGGGTTACGCCGGATCTTCCCTCGCCCCAGAAGACCTCGTGGCCGTGATCCGTTCGGGCCCGCATCCGGGCCTGCTTTCGGGGCCGCGCGCTCCCGCGCGCGGTGGGGGTGTTGTCCGCGGTTCCTTGCAACTGGTCGTACCTGCAGTCGGATCGGCACCTACTTGCCCAGGTCCAAGGAGGCACTCGATGAGGTGGTCTTACCGGTGGTTATTGCTGGCATTCACACTGCTTCTCCCCCTTGCGGCAGCTCCGGCTTCCGCGCAGTACATGTACCTGGACTCCAACGGTGATGGGGTCAACACCTCCGCCGACGTGATGAACGCGCTCAACACGCCAACGACCGTGGACGTGTGGCTCGTCACGAATGAGAACCGGGATGGCAGCACCGCCGAGTGCAACACGGCGGACGGCGAGCTCACCATGAACTCGTACGTGGTCAATCTGCTCGCGCAGGGCGGTACGGTCACGTACAGCGGATTCATCAACCGCCAGACGACCTTCGGGGTCAACTTCGGTGAAGTGAACGCCGGCGACGGGCAGTACAAGAACGGGTACGGCCAGCAGGCGGCCCTTCCTGCCGGCACGTACCAACTCATGACGATCACGATTACGGCCACGGGCGGCGCGCCCTCGATCGTCATCAACGACATCAACTCGAACAGCCCGGACTTCACGTCGTTCGGCGTGCTGTGCTCGGGTAACGACTTCGACAACACGTACAAGCTCTCGGGTCCCGGCGGCGGAACCGACTGGACCGACGTCGACGGCCTCGGCCCGCCCGCGGGCGCGAACGCCCCGCCGGTCCTCGACGCCATCACGGACAAGACCACGAACGAAGGCGTGCAGCTCGCCTTCACGGCGACCGCCACCGACCCGGACGCGGGGACGACGCTCACGTTCTCGCTCGCCGCCGGCGCACCCGCCGGAGCCGCGATCACCCCGGGAGGCAATTTCACCTGGACGCCCACCGAGGCGCAGGGCCCCGGCTTCTACCCGGTCGAGGTGATCGTCTCGGACGGTGAGGCCCAGGACAGCGACACGTTCAACATCACGGTCGACGAGGTCAACGTCGCGCCGGTTCTCGGCGCCATCGGCAACCGGACGGTCAACGAGGGCTCGCTCCTGAGCTTCACCGCGACCGCCACCGACGCCGACCTGCCGGCGAACACCCTCTCCTTCACGCTCGGCGCCGGCGCTCCCGCGGGCGCGGCGATCACCACGGCCGGCGCGTTCACGTGGACCCCGAACGAGTCGCAGGGGCCGGGCGTCTACCCGATCACCATCAGCGTGACGGATGGAGCGGCCACGGACTCCGAGACCATCAGCGTGACGGTCAACGAGGTGAACCTCGCGCCGACCCTCGATCCCGTCGGTGACAAGTCCGCCCAGGTGGGATCCGAGCTGACGTTCCAGGCGACGGCGTCGGACCCCGACCTCCCGCCGCAGACTCTGACCTTCTCGCTGGGCGCGGGCGCTCCGGCCGGCGCGACGATCACGGCGGGCGGTGCCTTCTCCTGGACGCCGACCTCGACGGGCACGTTCCCGGTGACCATCGTGGTGACGGACAACGGCACGCCGGCGCTCAACGATTCCGAGACCATCACCATCACCGTCAGCGACGCGCCCAACTCGCCCCCGGTGCTCGGTGCGATCGGGAACCAGACCGTGAACGAGGGCGCGCTCCTCGCCTTCACGGCGACCGTGACGGATCCCGACGCGGGACAAACCCACACGTTCTCGCTCGCCGCGGGCGCACCCGCGGGCGCGGCGATCACGACGGGCGGCAGCTTCACGTGGACCCCGACCGAGGCGCAGGGCCCCGGCACGTATCCGATCACCGTCCAGGTGACGGACGGCACGGACTCCGACTCGGAGACGATCCAGGTCACCGTCAACGAGGTGAACCTTGCCCCGGTTCTCCAGCCGATCGGCCCGCAGAGCGGCGCGGTTGGCGTTCCGGTCACCTTCGATGCGAACGCGACGGACGCGGACGTGCCCGCCAACACCCTCACCTTCTCGCTCGGCGCGGGCGCCCCGGCGGGCGCCACGATCGACCCTGCGACGGGTGAGTTCTCCTGGACCCCGAGCGCGTCGGGAACCTTCAACGTCACGGTGGTCGTGACCGACAACGGCACGCCGCCGCTCAACGACTCGGAGGAGGTCACGATCACGGTCTCCGCGGACAATGCGCCGCCGGTGCTCGCCGCGATCGGCCCCAAGAGCGTGAACGAGGGCGAGCTCCTCGCCTTCACGGCTTCCGCCACGGACGCCGACGAAGACCCGATCACGTTCTCCCTCGGAGCCGGCGCTCCCGCGGGCGCGGCGATCGATCCGAACACGGGAGCCTTCACCTGGACCCCGACCGAGGCCCAGGGCCCCGGCGCGTACCCGATCACCGTCATCGCTTCCGACGGCACGCTTGATGACAGAGAGACGATCGATGTCACCGTGAACGAGGTCAACCTCGCGCCGGCGATCGATCCGATCGCGGACCAGACGGTGGACGAGGGCTCGCTCCTCACGCTCACCGCCACCGCCAGCGATGCCGACCTACCGGAGAACACGCTCACCTTCTCGCTCGCGGCCGGCGCGCCGGAAGGCGCCGCCATCACCACGGGCGGGATCTTCACGTGGACGCCGAGCGAGACTCAGGAAGGCATTCACTCGATCACGGTCGAGGTGTCGGACGGCGCCGCCACGGACACGGAGGACTTCAGCGTCACCGTGAACGAGGTGAACACGTCGCCCGCCATCGATCCGATCGCGAACCAGACCGGCTCGATCGGCACGGCGGTCACGGTGACCGCCAACGCCACGGATGCCGACATTCCGTCGAACACGCTCGTCTACTCGCTCGACGAGGCGCCCGCGGGTGCCACGATCAACGCGGACACGGGTGAGTTCAGCTGGACCCCGACGGGCTCGGGCGTCTTCCCCGTCGTCATCCGCGTGACGGACAACGGCGCCCCGGCGCTCTTCGACACCGAGGACTTCACCATCAACGTCGACGTCCAGAACGAGGCGCCGGTCCTCGATCAGCCCTCGGACATGACGGTCGACGAGGGTGCGACGGATACCCAGCAGCTCACGGCGACCGACGGGAACGGCGACCCGCTCACGTTCGCCAAGGTTCTCGGTCCGGACTTCGTGACGGTGTCCTCCTCCGGTCTCGTCACGGTCAGCCCCGGCTTCGACGACGCGGGCATCTATCCCGTTCGTGTCAGCGTGAGCGACGGTTCGCTGTCCGACGAGGCGGACTTCAACGTCACGGTGAACAACGTCAATCAGGCTCCGACCGCGGACGCGGGACCCGACAAGACCGGGACCATCGGCGTGCCGGTGAGCTTCGACGGGTCGGGCTCCAGCGATCCGGACGGCGACGCGCTCACCTATGCGTGGGACTTCGGTGACGGCGCGACCGCGACCGGCGTCTCGACCTCGCACGCCTACACGGCGGAGGGCACCTACACCGTGACCCTCACGGTGGACGACGGAACCTCGACGGACACCGACACCGCCACCGTGACGATCGTCGACACGTTCGAGGCCAACGCGTTCTTCGTCGGCGGCAACAAGACGACCCGGCTCGCGTCCGGGAAGCCCCAGACGTGCGTCAACATCGAGCCGGTGGACGGATCCTTCGACATCACCGACGTCGATCTCTCGAGGATCACGATGACGTACCAGGGCAACTCGATCACGGCCATCGCCGACAAGACGGCCCTGAACAGCGACAAGAACGGGAACGGCGTGAACGAGATCCTGGCCTGCTTCTCGAAGGACGATCTCCGGACCCTGTTCGCCGGCCTCCCGCCGGGCAACAACCCGGGCGTGGCGATCACGCTCGAAGGGGATCTCGTGTCCGGCGGCAGCTTCTCGGTCGCCACGACCCACGACGTGGTCGGCACGAACAAGACGTTCAGCGCCATGGCGTCGCCGAATCCGCTCAACCCGTCCACCAAGCTCGAGTTCAAGCTGAGCCAGGCGGGATCGGTGAAGGTGCAGGTGTACGACCTCCACGGACGGCTCGTGAAGACGCTCCAGGACGGCTCGATGCCTGCCGGCTACAACACGGTCACGTGGGACGGATCCACGGCGAACGGCTCCCGCGTCGCGTCGGGGATGTACTACTTCCGCGTTCGCGCGACCGAGGGTGAGACCGTCGTGCGCGTGGCGGTCGTGAAGTAACGCAAGCCATCGTTCCGGAATCCTCGGGACGGTCGAAAACAACGAGACGGGGCGGTCCTTCGGGGCCGCCCCGTTTTCGTTGGTGTCGAGAACGAAAGGCGGCTCAGCGCGACGCGGCTCCTGCGAGCGGCGGAGGCATGGCAAGGGGGGCCGGGCTCAGTCAGCAGAGCTCGTTCGTCACCCACGACAATGCGCAAGGCGTGCGCTCGCTCCGCCATCTCGCCCGGCCCCCCTCGCCATGCCTCCGTCGGCTCACGGGCACCCCGTACGCATGCCCGCATTCCACATCCCCAAGGGGCACCCCGTCCGATCGCACCGCTCTCTGCACGCTCCTGAGAGGACGGAGCGCGCCGCTGCCGATCTCAACGGAGGTCCGTGCGGCTCCTTTCGGATGGGGGAGGCGGCGCCGGAGGTACCGGAGGGACTACGACGGGGGCATGCGGCTACGGTGCCTGCCAGCAGGCGGAGGCGAGGCGAGGGGGCCGGGCGAGATGGCGGAGCGAGCGCACGCCCTGCGCAATGTCGAGGCTGCCGAACGAGCTCTGCTGACTGAGCCCGGCCCCCTCGCCTCGCCTCCGCACGCTCGCAGGAGCCGCGTCGCGCTGAGCCGCCTTTCGTTCGTCTCTAAGAGGCTCCTGCCTCGGCAACCCGAATCAGCTCCGCCAGACTCTCCAGCACCGGCACGCGCTCTCCGCGCTCCTCCGCGGCCCGCACGACGGCCCCGACGATCGCGTCGATCTCCGTGCGCCGCAGCCTCGCCAGGTCCTGAGCCATCGACGAACGGTTGTCCCGCGTTTCCTCGAGGAGCCGGTTCAAGGCCGGCACGGGGTCGAAGGACGGATCGAGGTAGCCGAGCGCCGCTCCGACGCGGGAGGCCTCCATCGCCGCGGCCTCCGCCACCCGCCGGAGCGCCACCGACTCGAGGATGGCGCCGTTGCGCTGTCCGGACAGCGCCGACACGGGGTTCACGGCGGCATTGAGGACGAGCTTCCGCCAGAGCACCCCCCTCGCGTCCCGGGCCGCGTCCGCGCGAAGTCCCGCGCTTTCGAGCAGCGTGGCCGCGTACTCGGCCCAGCGGAACTCGGTCTGGCCCCAGGGCGCGAGCGTCGTCCCCCCTTCCACCGACGCGTGGAACGTCCCGGTCTCGTCGAAGTAGGCGCCGAGCGCGGTCGCGCCCGCGATGAGGGGCGTACGGGGAAGGGAGGTCTCGAGGATCTCGAGGTTGCCCCACCCGTTCTGGAGCGAACAGATCGCCGTGACGGGCTCGAGCGTCCGGAGCGCCGGGATCGCCCCCTCGGTGTCGTAGGACTTCACGCAGAGGAAGACGAGCGTCGCGCCGCGCAGCACGGATGGATCGGAGCCCGCGCGCAGGCCGTCGCGAAGGAGGGAGTCCCGCCGTCCGGGGGAGCGCGCCAGGACGGAGACCGCGTGGCCCGCGCGCGTCAGCTTCAGCGCGAGCAGCGTCCCGAGCGAGCCCGCCCCGACGATACCGATCGTCTCCGCCATGACCTCCGCCGGCGCTCGCCTCCGCGTTGACGAGAGAGGGCGGGACGCGCTACCGTTCCATCCCCGCCTCGGCCGAATCCCCCGGATCATACCCCGAATGGAGCGCGTTCACGCGCGTGCTGGCCCGGGTCCGGAGCTGCGCCACCCTGGGGATCGAGGGCTTCCTCGTCGAGGTCGAGGCCGACCTCGGCGCGGGGCTACCCACGTTCACGATCGTCGGGCTCCCCGACGCGGCCGTGCGCGAGAGCCGCGAGCGGGTGCTCGCAGCCATCCGGAATTCCGGATTCGAGTTTCCCGCGCGGAAGATCACGATCAATCTCGCCCCCGCCCACGTGCGCAAGGAGGGCGGCCGGTTCGATCTCCCGATCGCGGTCGCGGTGCTCCTCGCCTCGGGACAGATCCCTCGCGGCGAGCCGGTCACCGAGGGCGTCTTCGTGGGGGAGCTGGCCCTGGACGGCTCGGTTCGCGGGGTGCGGGGCATCCTGGCCGTGCTGGCCGCGGCTCGCCGCGAAGGCGTGGAGCCCGTCTGGCTTCCCAGGGAGAACGCGCCCGAGGCGCGCGCGCTCCCCGGCCTCGCGGTCCAGCCCATCGCATCGCTTCACGAGTTGCGCGGGGACGGCTTCGAGGCGCCGCCGGCCGCCGCGCCGCCTCGCGAGACTCCTCCCCCCGGCGAGCCCGTCCCCGATCTCGCCGACGTGCGCGGGCAGGGGCTCGCGCGACGCGCCCTCGAGATTGCGGCCGCGGGAGGGCACAACCTGCTCCTGGTCGGTCCGCCCGGCGCGGGGAAGACGATGCTCGCGCGCCGCCTTCCCGGGATCCTGCCGCCTCTTCTCCCGGACGAGGCCGTCGAGGTCACCACGATCCACTCGGTCGCAGGCCGCCTTCCTCCGGGGTCCGGGCTCCTGGGTGCGCCTCCGTTTCGCGCGCCGCACCACACGATCTCGCCCGCGGGTCTTGTCGGCGGAGGACCTGGCCCCGCGCCCGGTGAAGTCTCGCTCGCGCATCGGGGGGTGCTCTTCCTCGACGAGCTGCCCGAGTTTCCGAGGAACTCGATCGAAGCGCTGCGCCAGCCGATGGAGGAGGGCGTGATCCGGGTCGCACGGGCCGGCGGCACGGTGTCGTTCCCGGCCTCCTTCTCCCTCGTGGCGGCGATGAACCCGTGCCCGTGCGGCTTCCGGGGCGGGCCACGCTGCCGGTGCCCGGACCAGACGGTCGCGAGGTACTGGTCCAAGGTGTCGGGTCCGATCCTCGATCGCATCGATCTCATCCTCGAGGTGCCCGCGGTGCGAACGGAGGATCTCTTCGCGGTGGCGCGCGGCGAGACCTCGGCCTCGATCCGGGAGCGCGTCGTTCTGGCGCGCGGGGTCGCCGCGGCGCGGAATCCATCCGGAGCGTGGAACGCGGTCCTGGGCTCGAACGAGCTGAGCGGCGGCGGGCGCTTCGACCCGGACGCTCGCCGTCTCCTGCGCGACGCCGCGGATGCGCTTCGCATCACGGCCCGCGGCGTCCTGCGCACGCGCCGTGTCGCGCGCACGGTGGCCGACCTCGCCGGCTCGGATGCGGTGCGCCGCGAGCACGTCTCGGAGGCGCTCCAGTACCGGATGGATGCGTCACGACGGGAAGGAGGCGGCTGAAGCCGCGCGGTTCAGCCGGCGCCGCGCGCGGAGCGCTCGACTTCGTCCAGCAGCGAGCGGAGACGTGCCGCGTCGTGCCACGCACCGCCGGTCAGGACGCCGCTCACGCGGGAAGCGTTCCGGATGTCCTCGAGCGGGTTCCCGTCCAGCAGCACGAGGTCCGCCTTCTGGGAAGGCGCGATCGTGCCGCGCTCGGGATCGCCGAGATACCGGTGCGGGTTTCTCGTCGCGGCGGTGAGCGCGGCGTACGGCGAGAGTCCGGCGGCGACGAGCGCCTCGAGCTCCCGGTGGAGCGCGAACCCGGGCACCATGAAGATCTGCGGCGAGTCGGAGCCCGCCAGGATGGGGCAGCCTGCCTTGTCGAGCTCGCGCACGAGGCGATCGCGCAGCCGCGTGTACCGGCGGCGGTTCTCGATCGGCACCTGACGTCCCGGGAACGCGGCGACCTGTTGCGACCAGCCGGCAACCGCCGCGCGTGGCGCGTACTTCATCTCGGGGCGCATGGCGAGCGCGTTGACCTCTTCGTCCGAGACGAGCGTCGCGAACAGAGCGAGCGTCGGGCTGTTCGCGATGCCTGCCGCGCGCGTCGCCGCGACCACACTCGCGATCCGCGACTCGTCGATCTCTCGAAGCTCCTGATCCTCGAGCACGAACTGGCCCTCGAGGGGCGGGATGGAGGCCTGCTCGGGAACGAGCGCCGCGAGATACCCGTCGAGGTGCTCGATCTGCTGCTTCGCCTCGAGCGCCCGCTCGAGTCCGACCTGCGACGTGACGTGACCGGAGACCGGGAGCTTCCGCCGCGCCGCCGCCGCCATCATGGCGTCGTACTCGGGGCGCTCCAGGCCCCCGTGGGTCTTGATTCCCTCGAACCCGCGGTTCGCGTACTCCTCGACGAGCCCGGCCGCCTGCTCGGGGCCCGTCACGGTGTTCGCGTTCAGGGACGGGGAGTAGACCACGAGCCGCGGGCCGATCTGCTCCCCCCGCGCGATGCGGTCGCGAACCTCGAGCGCCATGGGGGAGGGGATGAGGACGCGGGCGGTCGTGATCCCGTTCGCGAGGAGAAGGCGCAGCTGGCGCCCGGCGGGGTCGCTCACCGCTCCGGGACCCTGCGCGAGGTGGATGTGCATGTCGGCGAGTCCGGGGATCAGGTACTTGCCCCGGCCGTCGATGCGCACGGCGCCCGGGGGCGTCTTCGCGCGGCCGGACGGCTCGATGCTCGCGATGCGGTCTCCTTGGACGACGACCGTGCGGTCCGGCACCACGCCGTCGCGATCCATTGGGACGATCGTGACGTTCTCGAACACCCACACCGGCGTTCCGCCGGCCGCGGTCTTGGGCTCCGCCGCGTGTCCGCGAACCGGTGCCAGGAGCACGGCGAGGAGGAGCGCCAGGAGAACGGGTCGGCGAGGGGAACGCGGGCACGAGGTCATGTCGGGACTCCTCCGGCGAGGACGTCGAAGGATACTACAGCCCCGCCGCGGTCCTCGCCGGAGATGGAGCCGGCCCGAACCTCAGGCCGGAGGAGGTGAAGGCCGGTCCGGACGGAACCGACCCGGATCGGGCCGGGACCGCTCGCGGTCCTGCTGTCCGGGGGCTTCCTGCCCCGGGGCTTCCGTGGGCTCGAGGTCCACGTTCGCGGGACCGGTGATCACGCGGCCGTACCGGTCGAAGCGCGAGCCGTGGCAGGGGCAGTCCCACGTGCGCTCGGCGGAGTTCCACGAGACGACGCATCCCAGGTGCGGACACACCGCGGATCGCGCGTGCACGGCGCCTTCCCGGTCCCGATACACGGCCACCTTCTTCATGCCGTCGCGCAGCACGGCCCCCGCGCCGATCTCGATCTCCTCGATCGAGGAGACGTCGCCGCCCGACAGGTGGTCCGCGTACTGGGCGACCACGTTCAGGTTCTCCCTCGCGAACTCGCCGGCGGCGCGCAGGCCCTTCCGATCCGGATCGTAGAAGGACGCCCACCGGTGGTCTCGTCCGTGGATCAGGTCCGTGAGGAGCAGACCCGCGATCGTGCCGTGGGTCATGCCCATGCCCGAATCTCCGGTCGCGAGGTACACCCCGCCTCGGTCCCTGCCGATGAAGGCAACCCCGTCGATCGTCTCGAAGACCTGGCCGGACCAGCGGAAGAGCACTTCCTGCGCCATCGGGAATCGCGTGCGGGTCCACGATTCGAGTGCCGCCCAGCGCGATTCCGCGTCGTCCTTCTGTCCGGTCTTGTGGTCCTCGCCTCCCACGATGACGACCTCGCCGTCGCCCTCGTCGGGCGGAAGCCGATGAAGGCGGACGTAGTGATAGGGCTTCTGAGTGTCGTAGTAGAGGGCTCGGACGGCGGAGCCCTCCTCGACCCGGATCCCGACGACGTACGTGCGGTAGGGAGCCTGCTTCGTGTGGATCTTGACGCGGGTATGAACGGGCGTGTTCGTGGCGACCACGACGTGGTCGGCCGTGATGACGAAACCCTCGCGCGTGCGAACGCGTGCCGGCTTGCCCTCTTCGATCTCGGCCACGTGCGTGTCGCGGTGGATCCGGCCACCGCGTCTCCCGATCGCGTGGCCGAGGCCGGTGAGATATCGAAGCGGATGGAACTGCGCCTGCCGCGGGAAGCGCAGGCATCTTCCCGTGTCGAAGGTCGGGAAGGGAGCGCGGTCGGCCCACTCGACGTCCGTGAGCCCCGCCCTTCGGGCGGCTTCGAACTCACGCTCGAGCTCGTCCCGCGGGTCGCCGGGGGGCGTGAAGAGGTACGCGTCGAGCCGGACGAATTCACAGTCGATCCGCTCCTCCCGCACGACCGCCTCGATCGCGTCGATCGCAGCCGCGTGGCTCTCCGCGGCAAGGACGAGCCCCCGGGAGCCGTGCACCTGCTCGATCCAGTGGAACCGGTCGTCCAGGACGCACGTGAGGTGCGCGGTCGTGCGCGAGGTCTCACCTCCCGCGATGGGACCGTCGTCCACGACGATCACGTCGGCGCCTTCGCGTGAGAGGTAATAGGCCGTCGAAAGTCCCGCCATGCCCGCACCGACCACGCAAACGTCCGCGCGTGCGTCCCGGTCGACGCTCGGGAGCGCGGGGATCGACGGCAGGGACATCCACACCGATCTGGTGGTACCGGAATCGCTCTCCATGCCCCCTCCCTTCGTGTCGTCCTGACCCTCCTCCGGGTTTAGCAACTTCCGAGCCGCACTCTGTTCAGGGCACGCTCCTTGCGAAACCTGCGGGACATGAACAAGTTCCTGCGTGAGAACGGACTTACGGTCGCGCTCCTGGGCATCTTCCTCTTCAGTCTCGCGGGGCATGTGATCGCCGGAAGACTCGAATACAACTCGGAGCAGGTTTCGCACGGCGGCTCCACGGTCTCGTTCTGGGGGTACGTCTCGACGGGACACTTCCAGGAGTCCTTGTTCGAGAACTGGGAGAGTGAGTTCCTCCAGATGGCCGCCTTCGTGCTGCTCACGATCTTCCTCCGGCAGAGGGGCTCCTCGGAGTCGAAGAAGTTCGGGAGGGACACGATGGACGAGGACCCCCGGAGGGCCAGGAACAGGTCCTCGGCCCCGTGGCCCGTGCGGCGAGGCGGGTGGGTGCTCCGCCTGTACGAGTCCTCGCTCTCGATCGCCCTGAGCGCGCTCTTCCTCTTCTCGTTCTGGATGCACGCGTGGAGCGGATCACGCGCGCAGAGGGAGAACGCGCTCCAGCACGGCGAGCAGCCGGTCGGGTCGGTGGCCGAGTACCTCACCACGTCGAAGTTCTGGTTCGAGAGCTTCCAGAACTGGCAGAGCGAGTTCCTCTCCGTCGCAGCCCTCGTCGTCCTCTCGATCTACTTACGTCAGCGCGGTTCTTCGCAGTCGAAGCCTGTCGCCGCTCCCCATCACGAGACGGGCGAGTAGCGGCGCGCGAAGCGCGCGGTGTAATCCGGTCGAAGAGAAGCGCGCAGGGTTTACATCCGGCGGAGCCGGATTCTCGCTCTCCCGATCGCGGGCGCGGCCGCGACTCGGGTTGGAAGCTACATACCTGTGGCATGGAACGTGCGATCCGCCACGACGCACAAGCGCGCGGCGGCCATCGCACCGCGTCATTCCACGGCAGCGAGACACAGGAGGAACCCATGTTCGACCGAGATCGAGACACCCGGCGCGATGACGAACGCGATGTCGATGTTCAGGACCAGGACCGGGGCTCGACCGAAGGAGGAAAGCGCACCGGGTCGAGGAACACCGGCGGCGGCAACAGGCCGAGCGGCACCGGCGGCAGGAGCGGATCCTCCGGCCAGAAGAAGAAGTAGTCGAACCCACCACCCACAACATCAACCTCAAAGGGAGACCGAACCCATGATCGAAGCCACATCGACCACGCCACGGACGGAGGGTCCGGTCGCGAAGGCCATCGAGCGGCAGACCTCCAAGGTGCCTTCCGACATCTTTCTCTGGACGGCGCTGGGATTTCTGGGCATCTCCGCGTTCAAGAGCATGAGCCGGAGGCAGGAAGGCCAGTTCATGTCGCAGCTCGCGCCGACGCTCCTCCTGCTCGGCGTGTACAACAAGATCGTCAAGATCGCCGGTTCCGACCGGTTCGATCAGGGAGGGCAGTTCGCGCGTCCGGGAGTCGTCCGCTAGAGGAAGCCCCGGCCGCACCCGGGTTGGCCCCGCGCACGGGGGCCGCTGGACTCGAGCCCTCGCCATCGCGCTCCCGTCTGGGCCGCACCATCCTGGCCCACGTGGAATCCGCGGTGCGGGGGCTCTGTGTTTCATTCCGCACCATCCCGCCGCTCCCCCGGGCGGAACGCCTCTTCAGAAATTCCCGTTCTCGCCGATAAGAGCGTACGTGGCGCGCGGGCGCACCCTCCCCGGGGGAGAAGCGGGTTGACTTCGGGGTACGGACTCATTAGCGTTCCCCTCACCCCCGATCCATGCGAGACCACGACGACATGAACTTCTTTCGGCCCATGCGCTTCCGGGCCGCTTTCCTGACCCTGGCGCTTCTCCTCTTCGCCGGGGCCGCCGGAGCCCAGACGGGTTCCGGATCCGCGCCGCTCACGGTCGAGCAGGCTCAGGCGCTCGTCCGGAGCAATCCGAAGGATCCCAGCGCGCATCTGCAGCTGGGGAGCGCCTATCGGCGCGCCCGGAAGTACGACGAAGCCCTGCGCGCGTTCCAGAAGCTCGCCACCCTGGCTCCCAACGCGTCTCCGACGCACGTGAGCCTGGGAGCCGTGTACATGGACCTGAACCGCCCGAAGGACGCGCTCAAGTCCTTTCAGAAGGCCATCCAGCTCGACCCCAAGGACTCCGCCGCGCATTACAACCTGGGGCTCTACTACGTGAACCAGGGGCTGCGCGACGACGCCTACGCCTCGTTCCTGAAAGCGACGACGCTGAGCCCCCCCATCGTCGAGGCATGGGTCCAGCTCGGTCTCATCCAGATGGAGCTCGGGAAGCAGGACGAGGCGGTCGCCTCGTACAAGAAGGCGGTGGCGCTCGACTCCACGAACGTTCACGCGCTCTGCAACCTCGGAAACGCGTATTATGGGATGGGTCGGATCACCGACGCCACGAGCCTCTACCGGAAAGCGCTCCGGATCGATCCCATGAGTCAGGAGGCCAACTACAACATGGGAGTCGCCTTCGCCGACGCGCAGATCTACAAGGAGGCGATCCGCTACTGGCGGAAGGTCGCGGAGATCGACTCCACGAACGCCGCCGGAGCGATGGCGAAGAACAGCATCCAGGTCCTCCAGGACTTCCTCGACCAGCAGAAGAAGACGTCGGCGAGCCCGAAGACGTCCGCGAACCCGCAGACCGGGAGTCATTGAGTCGTCACGGCCCGGCGCTGCCGCCGGTGCCGCGTCCCGATCCACGGAGGCCAACATGCCGGTACCGATCCGCCACCGACAGGTCCTGACCTCGCTCTGTCTCGCTCTCGCGATCTTCGCCGGGTGCTCCCACGCTCCGAGCGCGGAGAAGCCGCAGACCACAGGCGCCGCCGCCGCGACGGCCACCCCGGTGGATCACGTGCGCGCGGGGAACGAGTTCCTCTCGAAGAAGCTCTTCGACGACGCCGAGCGCGAGTTCCGGCTCGCTCTCGAGCAGGATCCGAACGACCTGGGAGCGGTGTCGGGACTCGGGCAGGTGGCCGTCGCCCGCGGGCAGTACCGCGAGGCGCTGCCGCATCTCGAGCGCGCCACCAGCATCTCCTCCGAGATGGTCTCCGCGTTCCGCTCGCTCGGCGACGCCCACGCGGCGACCGGCGACCTGGCGCGGGCCTCGATGGCGTACCGCCAGGCGGTCGCGCTCGATCCGAGCGACCTCGACACACGGCTCGCGCTCGCGCGGACGCTGACGGAGAACGGCGAGTACACGGAGGCGCGCGAGGTGTTGACCGCCTCGATCCGCGTGTCGCGTGGCAATCCCCCGGCGCACGCGCGGAGCTACGCCCAGCTCGGTGACGTGTACTCGCGGGAAGGGAAGACGCCGGAGGCCATGGCGTCCCTGTACAAGGCGGCGGAGCTGGCTCCCCAGGACCCGGAGGTCACGCGGGCCCTCGCGGCGAGCGCCGTCCGGGGAGGTCTCTACGCGGAGGCGGCCACGGCGTACAGCCGCATCCTCTCGCTCTCGCCCCTGGACGTGCATGCGAAGAAGCAGCTCGCCTGGGTCGAGTTCAAGCTGGAGCGCTACCCCATGGCCATCAAGCATTACGAGGCGGTGGGCGATTCGCTCGGCACCGTCGACCGGTACTATCTCGCGCAGGCCTACGCGAAGACGAGCAAGGTGGACCGTGCCGTGGATCTCTTCCGCGAGGTGGTCCGGACGGACCCCGAGAACTACAAGGGGGTTTACTGCAATATGGCGTACGCGTACTACGACGCGAACCGCTATCAGCGCGCCATCGAGGTGGCGCGGGAAGGACTAGCCGGTGACTCCGCCAGCGCGTGTCTCCGGTTCTGCTGGGCCCAAGCGCTGGACAAGCTGGGGCGTCACGAGGACGCCATCCCCGTGTTCGAAACCGTGCTCGGCGATCCGGCGTATGCCGAACCTGCCAAGCGCGAGCTGGAGCGCCAGCGGCGGATCGTGCGGTTGCTGAAGACGAAGGAACGCGGAACCAACTGATGGGGGCGGCCACGACCCCCGACCGAACCAAGGAGGATTCATGTTTCGTTCGCTGCTCAAGATCACTCCGGCGATGCTCGTGCTGAGCGTCGTCACCGCTTCCTTCGCCTTCGGCGCGGACCCCGCGGCCACCAAGGCTTCCGCCACCGCCAAGGGTGCGGCCGGCGCCTCGGACGAGGTGGCCGTGCTGGAGACGACCAAGGGGAAGATGGTTCTGGAGTTCTGGGAGAAGGAAGCACCGCAAACCGTCGCGAACTTCAAGAAGCTCGCGCGCCAGGGGTATTACGACGGCACCGGATTCCACCGGATCATCAAGGGCTTCATGATCCAGGGCGGGGATCCCAAGTCCAAGAATCCGAAGGCGGCGGACCTCGGCACCGGCGATCCGGGCTACAAGATCAAGGACGAGTTCAACTCGAAGAAGCACGTTCCCGGCGTCATCTCGATGGCGAACAGCGGCACGCCGAACTCGGCGGGCTCGCAGTTCTTCCTCATGCACGGCGCGGCTCCGTTCCTGGACGGAAAGTACACGGCGTTCGGGCGGGTCATCGAGGGCATGGACGTCCTGAACGACATCGCGGCGACGCCCGTCGCGGCGAACGCGATGATGGGCGGCGAGAAGTCGAAGCCGACCGAGTGGACGACGCTCAAGTCGGTGAAGATCGTCTCTCGCGCGTCGCTCGCGAAGGCGAAGCCGGCGCCCGCCGCGGGCAAGTCCGCGGCGGCCTCGCTCAACGCGTCCCAGAACAAGAAGTCCGACAAGGCCGCGGAGACCCCGGCTTCCACCACGGCCACGGAGAAGGCCGCGGACACGGAGCCGTCCACCACCCCCCCGGCGTCGTCGAGCGAGAGCTCGAAGCCGGACTCGGTGCAGGGCCAGGGCAGCACGGGCCACGAGGGGCACGGCCACTGATCTGAGATGGAACACGCGCCATCGCGCGCGTGCGAACGGGCCGGGCGGCGTTGCGCCCGGCCCGTTGCGTTTGATACACTTACGGGGTCGCGAGACCCGCGCACGCACCCCGTCGGCCGGGAGAACGATGGCCCGTATCTATCTCGACCACAACGCGTCCACCCAGGTCCGCCCCGAGGTGCTCGAGGCGATGCTGCCGTATTTCCGCGAGCACTACGGGAACGCGTCGAGCGCGCACGCGTTCGGACAGGAGGCGCGCGGGGCGATGGAGGAAGCGCGCGCTCGGGTCGCTGCCCTCCTGAACGCGACCGCCTCCGAGATCTGCTTCACCGGGGGCGGAACCGAGTCCGACAACATGGCCGTGATCGGAGGCGCGCGCGCGCTCCGCTCGAAGGGCTCCCACGTGATCACGACCGCCATCGAGCATGACGCGGTGCGCCAGGCGGCGGACCAGCTCGAGCGGGAAGGATTCACCGTCACCCGTGTCGCGCCCGGTCCCGACGGCCGCGTGACCGCCGATGCGGTCGAGGCGGCGATGCGGCCCGACACGATCCTCGTGAGCGTCATGGCGGCGAACAACGAGACCGGCGTGATCCAGCCCATGGCGGAGATCGGCGCCGTATGCGCCGCGAAGAACGTGGCGTTCCACACGGACGCGGTCCAGGCCGCCGGCAAGATCCCGGTCGACGTGAAGGCCTGGCAGACCACGATGCTCACGATCACCGCGCACAAGTTCTACGGCCCGAAGGGCGCGGGCGTGCTCTACCTGCGCCGGGGGTTCCGGCCGGAGCCGCTCCAGGTCGGAGGCGAGCACGAGCGCGGCCGCCGCGCGGGAACCGAGAACGTGCCCGCGATCGTGGGTCTCGGCGCCGCGTGCGCGTGCGCGGCCGAGGACCTCACGGCGTACGCCGCCCAGGTCGGAGCGCTCCGCGACAAGCTCGAGAAGGGGCTCGAGGCCCGCGTGCCGCAGATCGTGCGGCACGGCGCGGCGGCCCCGCGCGTCTCGAACACGGCCCACGTCTCGTTCGTGGGTGCCGAGGGGGAGCACCTGATCCTGAGCCTCGACATGAAGGGGATCGCCGTCTCGAGCGGCGCCGCGTGCAAGTCGGGCTCGGCCCATCCGTCGCACGTCCTCATGGCCATGGGCGTTCCGGCGCCCGTGGCGCAGACCGCCGTCCGGTTCAGTCTCGGCCGATGTACCACCGATGCCGAGATCGACCGCGTCCTCGAGATCGTTCCCGGCGTCGTCGAGAAGCTCCGCCAAGGCTCCCCGACCCTCGCCTCCTGATTCCTCCGCGGAGGCTTTCGTGAGCACGTTCCTCCCTTCGTCCCCGACGACCATCCTCGTCGCCATGAGCGGCGGCGTCGACAGCTCCGTGGCGGCCGCGATGCTCCAGGCGCGGGGTCACACCGTGATCGGCGTCACGATGAAGCTCTGGTGCTATGCCGAGGGACCGTCCCCGAGCCGCGGCTGCTGCACGCTCGAGGCGATCGAGGACTGCCGCGCGGTGGCGCGCCGCATGGGATTCGCGCACTACGTGCTGAATCTCGAGGATGCGTTCCGCGAGCACGTGATCGAGGATTTCGTCTCCGAGTACACCCGCGGGCGCACGCCGAACCCGTGCGTGCAGTGCAACAACTGGCTCAAGTTCGGCGAGCTCCTGGCGGCCGCGCGGAAGTTCGACTGCGAGTACGTCGCCACGGGCCACTACGCGCGCCGCGGAGCGGGGGAGGATGGGAGCGCGACGCTGCTGCGGGCGCGGGAGCACGCGAAGGACCAGTCCTACGTGCTCTGGGGACTGTCCCAGGAGACCCTTCGCCGCGCGCTCTTCCCGATCGGGGACCTCACGAAGGCCGAGGTGCGCGCCGCGGCTCGCGAGCACGGGCTCGCGGTCGCGGACAAGAGGGAGAGCCAGGACATCTGCTTCGTCGAGGGGAGGAGCTACCTCGACTTCCTGAAGGAGCGATTCCCCGAGCGCCTCGCCGCGTCCCCTCGCGGGGTCGTGCGAGACGCGGCGACCGGCCGGGAGCTCCGCGCCCACGACGGGATCCACGCGTTCACGATCGGTCAGCGCCGCGGGCTCCAGGTCTCGGCGGGGGATCGACGGTACGTCACCCACATCGACGCCGCGACGGGCACGGTGGAGCTGGGGGACGAAGAGGCGCTCCTGCGCCGGGAGGCGACGGTGGCGCGCGTCTCCTACGTGCACGGGTCGGCGCCCGCCGGAGCGATCGCGGGCGCGGGTAAGATCCGCTACGCCCACGAGCCGGCCGCGGCCCTGTGGACCCCCCGTCCCGAGGCCCGCGCGTCCGTGCGATTCGAGGAGCCGCAGCGCGCGCTCACCCCGGGGCAGTCGCTCGTCCTCTACGACGAGGACCGCGTGGTCGCCGGAGGGGTGATCGAGGAGGTCGCGTGAGCGGGAGCGGCGTCTCGGGCCCCCGGAACCGCCTCGCCCGGGAGAAGAGCCCGTATCTCCTCCAGCACGCCGGAAACCCGGTGGACTGGTATCCCTGGGGCGAGGAGGCCTTCGAGAAGGCGCGCTCCGAGGAGAAGCCGATCTTCCTCTCGATCGGGTACTCCACCTGCCACTGGTGTCACGTCATGGAGCGCGAGTCGTTCGAGGATCCCGAGGTCGGGCGGATCCTGAGCGAGCACTTCGTCCCCATCAAGGTCGACCGCGAGGAGCGGCCCGACGTGGACACGATCTACATGACCGTTTGCCAGGCGCTGACGGGGAGCGGCGGCTGGCCCCTCCACGCCGTGCTCACGCCGGATCGGAAGCCCTTCTTCGCCGGCACGTACTTCCCGCCGGACTCGCGCTACGGACGTCCCGGGTTCAAGCAGCTCCTGCACCAGATCATCGCCGCGTGGGAGAGCCAGCGGGACAAGGTTCACGAGGCCGCGGCGCAGATCACGGAAGCGGTCTCGTCCCACTTCACGGGTAGCCCCGGCGAGGACCTCGGCGAGGAGACGCTCCGGAGCGCGTTCGAGGAGCTGGCGTCCCGGTTCGACCCCGAGCACGGAGGATTCGGGCGCGCGCCCAAGTTCCCGACGCCGCACCAGCTCACGTTCCTGCTCCGCTACGGGAACCGAACCGGCGACGAGCGCGCGGTCGCGATGGTGGAGGCGACGCTCCAGCGGATGCGGATGGGTGGGATCTACGATCACGTGGGATTCGGCTTCCACCGCTACTCCACGGACCGAGAGTGGCTCGTCCCGCACTTCGAGAAGATGCTCTACGACCAGGCGCTCCTCCTCACCGCGTACGCGGAGGCCTACCAGGCGACCGGGAACCCCCTGTACGCGGCGGTCGCGCGCGAGATCACGGCCTACGTGGTCCGCGATCTGCGCGCACCCGAAGGCGCGTTCTACTCGGCGGAGGACGCGGACAGCGAGGGAGAGGAAGGGAAGTTCTACGTCTGGACCCGCCAGGAGATCGAGTCGCTCCTGGAGCCGGACGAGGCCGCCCTCTACGTCCGCGCCTATGGGATCGATCCGGACGGGAACTGGGTGGACGAGGCGAGGGGGGAACGGCCCGGGACGAACATCCCGCACCTCGTGGACGACCCCGGCCGCGTGGCCGAGAGCTTCGGGCTCGAGCCGCGCGCCGCGGCCGAGCGCCTCGAGGCGGCGCGCGAGAAGCTCTTCGCCGCGCGCCGCGGGCGGACGCGGCCGCATCGCGACGACAAGGTGCTCGCGTCGTGGAACGGGCTCATGATCGGCGCCCTCGCGACCGCCGCGAAGGCGCTTCAAGATCCGGCGTTCGCGGAAGCGGCCGAGCGCGCGCTCTCCTTCGTCACGACGCGGCTCGTGCGCGAGGACGG
>DASTBC010000227.1 GCA_035712245.1 Candidatus Eisenbacteria bacterium | reverse complement strand
CGTCATCCGCGCGCCGAAACGTGATGTCCGCACGTCCGGAGAATCGCGCCACGGTCGTATCGGCCTGGACCAGCCCCGTCACCCGGATGACGTAATCGTAGAAGCGGACCTCGGTCTTCTGGTCCGGCGAGATGATCGCGGGTTGGTACTGGCTCGGGAAGTTCACGTTGATGAAGGTCTGCAGTGTCGCGATCTCGGAACTATGCTCCGCTTCCACCTTCTCGTCCCACCCTGCAAATCCGTCAGGATTCTGGAGGGAGTCCTGCGCGTCGGGATGAAACGCAAATGTCGTGTCGAACAACGAGCTGTAGCACGTGATGAGATTCAGTCTGCCATAGGAGGTTTCGATGTTCGCGGTCACCGCGACACTGTTCGTGAGCGCGAGACAGTCCTCCGAGGGAGGGGTGGGCTCGGCAGGGTCGCGCGTGTCGAACAGACCACACGAGACCACGGCGACTGCAATCGCTGCCGCTCCGATCCAAGCACTCGAACGAACACCGTTCATCAGAAGTCCTTCTGGAGCGAGGCGCCCGCCAGCCAATAGTCGACCTCGTCCCGGCGTGGGAGCTTCTCGTTCGCCTCGGTGAACTC
Organism: Candidatus Eisenbacteria bacterium; assembly: GCA_035712245.1. GTDB lineage: Bacteria > Eisenbacteria > RBG-16-71-46 > SZUA-252 > SZUA-252 > WS-9. The sequence continues at coordinate 6,534 of DASTBC010000227.1, read as the reverse complement.
TCCGATACGCTGGATATTGCCCTGCAGGACGAGGTCCCCCGGCAGCGTTCGGTCGACCTGAGCGCCCACGTTCAGATTCCACCGGTTGAAGTTGGTGGTCGTCGTAGGAGCGTAGAAGTAGTTCCGCGTGTTGCCCAGCGACTGCGTAGCCGAGAGGGTCACGCCTGGGAACAAGCGGAGACCCACCATGAGGCTCAGATTCTGCACGTAGCTCTCCTGCGAAACTCCGTACTCCCGGGGCCCGTCTGCAACCGTTCGGGTGTACGAGCCGCGATCCTGCGCGAAGAAGTTGTGGGTCAGGCGTAGCACAGCGAAGTCGAACAGGCTGTCCGTGAGCACCGTGTCGATCCTCCGAATGCGCGTCAGCGTGTTCCGGCCTTCCCGAACATCGAAATCATAAATGAAGTAGTTCGCATTGATCTGATAGTTCTGAAGGATATGAATCGTCGGGGTCACGCGAAGTTTTAGAATCGCGTCCATCTGGTACGACGTCTGCACATTGTTCTCCGAGGCCGCACCGGCGTCGGTCGCCACCGCGTGCGCGCGCGTGACGGAGAAGTGTACCGCGGTGCTGCACCGCGAGGACACACGATAGCCCCCGCCCACGTTCATGTAGGCGCGCTGATCGTCCTTGTCCGCGATGGGATTGTCGTACCGTCGCGAATAGAGGGACAGGGTTCCTGCGCCTTCGAGCCACAGGCGATCCGTGATCCGGGTCGAGCCGCTCGCGTTCATGGCCCGATTGATGATCTCTCCGTTCTGTGTAATCTGGCGATCGTTCCGGACTCGTGAGATCTGGAATCCGGCCATGATCCGCCTCGACGGGCGAAAGAGCGCGAAATTCGCTGAGCCCGAGTGCGTCACTCCCAAGGCATTGAGGTTGGACTGGAGCTGGTACTCCCGAAAGACTCGGGACACGGTTCCTTCGACGACTACCTGGCCGCCCGGAAGGGGATTGTGCTCGACCCTCAAGTTCGCGGCGCGATCATACCAGCTGAGCGTTTCGAGGCCCCTGCGGGTGTATGCATACATGGTCTGCGTTCCGTTTTGCGACCGAAGCGTTGCCGCCACCTCCGTCTTCGGGATGCCTCGATAGAACGCCCGGGTTTCGTACCGTTCATCCCCGGTGGGTGTTTCGGTGATCGTGGAGACGTCCACGCTCTCGACCATTCCTTCTCCGAATTCGACCGGCTGGTACTGCAGCTGCCTTGTCTTCGTGGTCAGGTGGTTCCAGTTTCCAGAGCCGGTTCCGGTGACTTGAAGCCAGGAAGAAGGTGTCCAGAGCAGTCTTCCGGAAACGCCGTCCCTCCGGCCGGACGTGTAGGTGGAGTCGCGAGCGAGCCCGTCCGGCGGGAGGCTCTTGCGGCTCAGTCCCTGTTCCTGCTGCAGCTCGGTGAACAGGAGGCCCGTTCCGGTCAGCCCGGGAAGGATCGGCGCGGAGTACTGAGTGCGGAGCTGCACCTTGTTCTGACGCCGCTTGGTGCTGGAGTGCTTGTCCTCGTTGGAGGATGTGTCGAAGAGGCCATCGAGGCTCCACAACCAGCGATTCGTGGCGCGAACGGTCAGCCTTGGAGTAATGGAGCCGTCACGTCCTTCGGTCTCCAACCCGCGCACGGGTGTGAGGATATTGGTGCTGGCATCGGCGCCAAAGGAAACGCGCGTTCCTACGTGATTATAGGAGAGCGTCTGAGACCACGTGCTCCGCGACACATTGAGATCATAGGCCGTGAAGTAGGTGATCGGCTGGCGGGTCTGTGCCTGCTCCGCCAAGGCCGTGTCCGGGATCTCCCAGCTCTCCTGCGCGCGTGCGTCGCCGGGTCCCGGTCCAAACACGACGACGCAGAGCGCGGCGAGTCCCAGCAGATGGAGAGTGTGGCGACTCCCGAGAGAGTTCACGCCCGGCCCACTCCCCGCCACACGCGCGCGAGGCGAATCCACTCGTCCACACCCAGCGTCTCGCCGCGCCGCTCCGCTTCGATCCCGGCCGATGCGAGAAGCTCCCTCACCCGCGCGGCATCAATCTCCATCCCTCGCGCCAGCGAATTCACGACCGTCTTCCGCCGCGTCCCCACGCCCGCGCGCGCGAGCCGCTCGGCAAGGGCACGCTCCTCCCCCGACGTGTCCGGCCACGGGCGCGGGCGAAGGTCGAGCACGACGGACTCCACGTCCGGCCGCGGATGGAACGCGCCGGGGGACGCGCGGAAGAGCGTCTCGATCTCGGCGTGCAACGACACGAACACCGTCAGCGAGCCGTACGCCTTGGTTCCCGGCGCGGCCGCGAGGCGCTCCGCGTACTCGCGCTGCACCATGAGCACCGCGCGCCGCACTCGCGGACCCTGCGCGAGGATCCACTCGATCGCGGGGGTCGTGATGGAGTAGGGAAGATTGCCCACCACCGTCACGCGCGCGCCCGCGTCCGCCCCCACGAACTCCTCGAGCCGCTGCTCGAGAATGTCCCCGCGCAAGACCCGCGCGGCGGGCCACGGCGCGAGCGTCGCTTCGAGCGCCTCCGCCAGCCGGAAGTCCACTTCCACCGCGACGAGCGGCCTGCCGGTTCGCGCCAGGAGCGTCGTCAGCGCGCCGAGACCGGGTCCGATCTCGAGCACGGGCTCGCGCGCATCCGACACGAGCGACGCGATCCGCTCCGCGACGCGCGGGTCGATCAGGAAGTTCTGTCCGAGCCGCCGGCTCGGCCGCACGCCGAGCGCCCGGAGCATCGCGGGCACGCCGCTCGTCGCGGAACCGGGCGTCGCGCCGCGTGACGGGCGCCTGCTAGATGTGGAAGAGAGAACGGGCCGAGGCATCGGTAGCCTCCTCGAACGCCTGTGGCGTCATGCCGAGCGAGGCGGCCACCTGGTCCCGGACGAGCGCGAGATACGCCGGCTCGTTGCGCTTGCCGCGGTGCGGCACGGGGGCCAGGTAGGGGGAGTCCGTCTCCAAGATCACGTTCGTCACCCCGGCCTCCCGGATGATCGCGGGCGTGGGGCTCTTCTTGAACGTCGCCGACCCGCCCACCCCGATCCGGAATCCCATCGCGATCACGCGCCTCGCGAGGGCCACGTCCCCGGCGAAGCAGTGGAACGTCCCCCCCGCCGGCGGCGGACCCTCCCGCTCGAGGATCTCGGCCACGCGCTCGCCCGCCTTCCGGTGGTGGAGGACCAGGGGCTTCCCGACCCGCTTGCTCAGGGCGATGTGGCGGCGCAGGAACTCCTCCTGAACCTCGGCCGGTGCGTTGTCCGGCCAGTGGGCGTCGAGCCCGGTCTCGCCGATGGCGACGACCTCGGGCTCGCTCGCAAGTCGTTCGATTTCTTCCATTTCGGAGATTCGGGCCTCGGCCACGTCGCACGGGTGGAAGCCCACCGCGGCGCGCACCCCGGGGATCCGGCGGGCGAGTGCGATGGCATTTCGGGACGAATCGGCATCCGTGCCCGCTTCGATGACGATAGAAACACCGACTCCCCGGGCTCGCGCCAGGGCTTCATCCCGGTCCAAGTCGAACTCGGGCCTCCCCACGTGGGCGTGGGTGTCGATCATTTCTCGATGCGCGGGAAGAGCGGCTTCGATTCCCCCAGGGGAACCCCGGTCGGGGGCGGCGGAAGCAGCTCCCCCGGGGCTGGAAGCCGCGCCTGGGGGAGGGCCGGCGTGAGCCGGAGCGTCTCCCAGACCTGCGCCGCCTTGGCCGGCATGATCGGATAGAGGAGGAGCGCCGTGTGCTGGAGGGCGACCGCGAGCGAGCCCAGGAGCCGGTCCAGGTCCTCCGCCCGCGCGGGGTCCTTCGCGAGGTTCCAGGGAGCGCGCTCCTCGACGAGTCGGTTCGCGCGGCGGATGATGGTCCACGCCGCCTCGATCCCGTCCTCGACCGCGTACCGCTCGAACCCGTCGCGGAAGTCCGCGAGCGCCTGCGTGAGCACGGGCCGGAGCTCGCCGCCCGGCTCGGCGAACGCCAGCTTGCCCTCGCGATAGCGGTGCACCATCGAGACCGTGCGCGTGAAGAGATTGCCCCAGTCGTTCGCGAGATCCGAGTTGTAGCGCTGGATGAAGAGGTCCCACGTGAAGTCGCCGTCGCGATAGAGCGGCACTTCCTTGAGCACGTAGTAACGGAGCGCGTCCGCGCCCCAGCGGTCGGCGATCTCGAGCGGGTTCACGATGTTCCCGAGCGACTTCGAGAGACGCTCTCCCTGGAAGTGCACCCATCCATGTCCGAGCACCTGGCGCGGCAGCGGGACGCCCGCGCTCATCAGCATCGCCGGCCAGATGATGCAGTGGAACCGGGTGATGTCCTTGCCGATGACGTGGAGATCGGCGGGCCAGTACCGCTCGAAGAGCCCGTTCGAATCGGGGTATCCCACGCCCGAGATGTAGTTGATGAGCGCGTCGAACCAGACGTAGACCGTGTGGCTCGGATCCTTGGGGAACGGGATTCCCCAGCTGGACGCGGCGCGCGAGACCGAGATGTCCTCGAGGCCGCCCTCGATCACGTTCACGATCTCGTTCCTACGAATGTCGGGCACGAGGAACTCGGGATTCGCGCGGTAGTGCTCGAGCAGCCGCGGCGCGTACGCCGAGAGCTTGAAGAAGTAGTTGTCCTCGCTCAGCCACTTCGGCTCGGTCTTGTGGATCGGGCACTTCCCGTCCACGAGATCCTTCTCGGGGTAGAACCGCTCGCACCCGACGCAGTAATAGCCCTCGTACTTCCCCTTGTAGATGTCGCCGCGCGCGGCGATCTTCTCGAAGAGCGCCTGCACGCTCTTCGCGTGCCGCGGCTCGGTCGTGCGGATGAAGTCGTCGTAGGAGATGTCGAGCCGCTTCCACACGTCGCGGAAGACGGTCTCCATGCGGTCACAGTACTCCTTGGGCGAGAGCCCCTGCTCGCGGGCGGCCTTCTCGACGTTGGTCGAGTGCTCGTCGTTCCCCATGAGGAAGCGCGTGTCGAATCCGGCGAGCCGCTTGTAGCGCGCGAGCGCGTCCGCGGCGATCTTCTCGTACGCGGTCCCCAGGTGGGGGACGTTGTTCACGTAATCGATGGCGGTCGTGATGTAGAACTTCGTCATCCGACGCGATCTCCGCGATCGCCCGGACGGCGAGGACGCCGCCGGTCCTGCCGGTCGCCACCGCCTTGCCCGCCCTGCCCGCGCTCCGGACCGCCCCGGCCTCGCTCCGGTCCTCCCCGGCCCCCCTCCGGACGCTGGGGCGGGTGCTCGCCGTCGCCCGGCTTCATGCCGCGCGATTCGCATCCCTTCTTGTCGCAGCCCTTCCGGCGATCCCGGCTCGGACCCGCGATCCTGGTCCCCGCGGGGAGGGCATCGAGTCCGATCTCCTTCTCCTTGTCGGTGTCGCCGAAGAGATGGAGCACGCGATAGAAGATGTCGACGCGCTTCACCTCCCATTCGCCGTCCTCGAGCGTGAGCCGGCTCCCGATCTTCGGGAATTCCCGCGCCGACTCCTTGTAGAAGTCGAGCTCATACCGGAGGCAGCACTTGAGCCGCCCGCACGCGCCCGAGATCTTGGACGGGCTCGGCGAGAGCCCCTGGTCCTTCGCCATCTTGAGCGTGATCGGCTCGAACTGCCGGAGCCACGTCGCGCAGCAGAGCTCGCGGCCGCAGGTCCCCACGCCGCCGATCCGGCCGGCCTCGTCGCGCACGCCGATCTGGCGCAGCTCGATGCGCGTGCGGAACGCGGCGGCGAGATCCTTCACCAGATCGCGGAAGTCCACGCGCTTCTCGGCCGTGAAATAGAAGGTGATCCGGTTCCCGTCGAGCTGGTACTCGCAGTCCACGAGCTTCATCTCGACGTCGCGCTGGATGATCCGGTCCTTGCAGATTCCGAAGGCGCGCTCCTCCTTCACCCGGTTCTTGTCGAGCGCCTCCATGTCCTCGGCGCGCGCGGCGCGGAGCACCTGGCGGAGATGGCCGTGGAACTCCGGGCGCTTCACCCACTCGCTCGTGTGGTGCACGCGTCCGAGATCCTCGCCGCGCTCGGCCTGGACGACGACGTAGTCGTCCTCCCGCACGGGCAGCTCGCGCGGGTTCGCGTAGTAGGCGCGGCGGCGGCCCTTGAACACGACCTCGATGACCTCGGGAGTCGCGCCGGCGCCCGACGGCTTCTGCCCGTTCGTGGCTGGAGCGGAGGCGGAAGGCTCCGTGCTCGCCGCGGACACGGGGCTTCCGTTCGAAGGCTCGCCCTGGCTCGCCCCCGCATCGTCGTCCGCTTCCACGACGCCTTCGCCGAGCGGCGCGTCGTCGCCCGGGAACTCGTGCTCGTCGTCGAGGTGCTCGTGCTCGCTCATCGTCCCGCTCCCGCCGGCCGCGGCCATCCAGCGCCTGCGCCCGCACCCGAGCGCGGGCCGGCCCCGCGCTCCAATCCGAGCCCCATCCGGAGCTGCGCCGAGGCCACCGCGTACGCGGCCGTCACGTTCGACCGGACCGATTCCGCGATCTCCTCGAGCACCCGGACGCGGCTCGCGAGGGACTCCAGCGTGAGGTCGCGCGCGTCGGCCGCGATCTCGCGCTCCAGATCCGCGTGCGCGAGCGGCGT
>DASTBC010000226.1 GCA_035712245.1 Candidatus Eisenbacteria bacterium | reverse complement strand
GAGCCGCCGAAGAGCATCGACGTCGCCCTGAGCTTCCTGCGCCACGCACCGGTCGGCGTGCTCGCGGCCGACCGGGAAGGCCGCATCCTGGCCGTCAATGCGGCGGCGGCCCGTCTCCTTGGATACGCGCCGGAAGAGATCGAGGGAGAAGCGGCCGCCCGGGTCCTCCGCGCGCCGCGCGGCGAGGGACACGTGCCGCCGGGAGCCTGCGCCACGCCCGAGCCGGCCCGCGAGGTGGAGGTCGTGACGCGCTCCGGGGACATCCTCCCGGTCGGTCTCAGACTCCTTCCGCTCGAGGCCGCGGATGGCACGCTCCTCGGCACGATCGCCCTGTTCCAGGACCTCCGCGAGCAGAAGGCGCAGGAGGAGCAGTGGCGGAGGCGCGACCGCCTCGCGTCGCTCGGTGAGCTGGCCGCCGGCGTCGCGCACGAGATCCGGAATCCGCTCGCGGGGATCGGAACCTCCGCGCAGCTCCTGAAGCGGCGGCTCGAGGCCGGCGACCCGCGAGGTCAGTTCGCGGACCTGATCCTCGAGGAGGTCACGCGCCTCGACCGGATCGTGGAGAGCCTCCTCAAGTTCGCGCGGCCGGCGGTGCCGAGGCTCTCGCGGCAATCGGTGCTCCCGCCCCTCGAGAAGGCGCGCGCGCTCGTGCACGAGGTGGCCGTGCGCCAGAACGTGGAGCTCCGCGTGGAGCACGCCGACGAGCTCCCCGATCTCTTCCTGGATCCCGACCAGATGCTCCAGGTCCTTCTGAACGTGCTCATGAACGCGCTCCAGGCGCTGAGCCAGGGAGGCGAGATCGTGGTCCGGGTCCAGCCGGCTCGAAAGCGCGCCGCGGACCGGAGCGGGATCGGCCGGCGGGCGACGGACCGGCTGCGCGAGCGGGGAGAGGTCCCCGCCATCGACGTGGTCGAGATCCGGGTGAGCGACAACGGGCCGGGAATTCCGGCCGCGGTGATGGCGAAGGTGTTCGATCCCTTCTACACGACCCGGACTCAGGGGACCGGGCTCGGTCTCAGTATCTGCCAGAGCATCGTGAGGGAGCACGGCGGATCCATCTCCATCGAGAGCACGGTGGGGCAGGGAACGACCGTGATCGTCGACCTACCCGTGGAGAAACGAAATGCAGACCGACGTCGCAGTCCTCGGTAAGGCGATCCTGGTGGTGGATGACGAGCGGACGCTTCGGTTCACGCTCAAGGAGGGGCTTTCGGAGGAGGGATACCGGGTCGAGGCGGCCGCGGACGGAACGGAGGCGCTCGAGCGGCTCAAGCAGGACGAGTTCCATCTCGTGCTCCTGGACCAGAAGCTCCCGGACACGAGCGGGCTCGATCTCCTGCGCGAGATTCGCGCGCGCCATCCCGCGATCCAGGTCGTGATGATGACCGCCTACGGCCAGATCGCGCAGGCGGTCCAGGCCACGAAGGCGGGTTGTTACGACTACCTCTCGAAGCCCTTCGAGCTGGATCACGTGAAGCTCGTGATCCAGAACGCGCTCGCGCAGGCACAGCTCGCGGACGAGGTCGCGAGACTGCGCGACGTGGACCGGAAGCGCATCGGGGCCCGGCTCATCGTGGGGCCCGGCTCGCGCATGAACCGCGTGGTGGAGACGATCGCGAAGGTCGCGCAGACCGGAACCTCCACCGTGCTCCTCCAGGGGAGCACGGGCGCGGGGAAGGAGCTGCTCGCGCGGGAGATCCATGACCGGAGCCCGCGGCGGGACGCGCCCTTCGTCGAGGTGAACTGCAGCGCCTTCAGCGAGACCCTCCTCGAGAGCGAGCTCTTCGGGCACGAGAAGGGGGCCTTCACGGACGCGAAGCGGATGAAGAAGGGGCTCATGGAGCTGGCCCATGGGGGCACGCTCTTCCTCGACGAGATCGGCGAGATGAGCCCGGGCCTCCAGACGAAGCTCCTCCGCGCGTTCGAGCTGAAGCGGTTCCGCCGCGTGGGAGGCGAAACCGACCTGCACGTGGACGCGCGCATCGTGGCCGCGACGAATCGGGACCTCAGGGAAATGGTCGCGCAGGGACGGTTCCGCGAGGACCTCTACTTCCGCCTCAACGTGATCCGGATCGAGGTGCCGCCGCTCCGCGAGCGGCCGGAGGACATTCCCGCGCTGATCGATCACTTCATCGCGCACTTCAACCGCGAGATGGGAAAGAGCGTGAAGGGCCCGAGCGAGGAAGCGCTGGAGCTCCTCCTCGCCTACGGCTGGCCGGGGAACGTGCGCGAGCTCAAGAACGTCATCGAGCGCTGCATCCTCCTCGAGAGCGAGGAGACGATCCTTCCCGAGCACCTGCCGCTCGAAGTCGTGGGTGCCGGAGGCTCGGGGGAGAAGGTCATGCGGACCCGCATCCACGCCGAAGGAACCATCCAGACGCTGGCGCAGGTCGAAGCGATCGCCATCCAGTACGCGCTCGAGCAGACCGGCGGCAACAAGACGCTCGCGGCGAAGAAGCTCGACATCTCGCGCCAGACGCTCCGGACGAAGCTCAAGGAGTACCGGATCGACGCGCCCGGGGGCCATGGATCCTGAGCCGTCCCGACCCCGTGTTCGCCCTCGAGCGCGGCGACGCCGTCGCGCCGAGGGCCGGTCTTCTTCGGACGCCGCACGGCGTCGTGCGCACGCCGGCCTTCATGCCCGTGGGGACGGCCGGGACCGTCAAGGGGCTCGATCCGGCTGAGATCCGCGCCGCGGGAACCCAGATCCTCCTCGCGAACACCTATCACCTCATGCTCCGGCCCGGCTCGGATCTCGTCCGCGAGCTGGGCGGCCTCCACCGGTTCATGGGCTGGGACGGGCCCATCCTCACGGACTCGGGCGGCTACCAGATCCTGAGCCTCCGCGAGCGCGCGCGCGTGGGGGAAGAAGGGGTCGAGTTCCGCTCGCACCTCGACGGGCGGCTCTGGATGCTCACGCCGGAGCGCGCGATGGAGGTGCAGGCCGATCTCGGCGTCGACATCGCCGTGACGCTCGACCACGCGGTGCTCCTTCCGGTCGACGACGCCACGGCCCGAGACGCCGGGGAGCGCACGCTCCGCTGGACGGAGCGCTCGCTCGCCCGCGCGCGCGAGTGCACGACCCCGACGGGCGCGCCGCAGCTTCTCTTCGCCATCGTGCAGGGCGCCGGCGACGCGTCGATGCGGGCCGAGATGGCGGAGCGCACCGCGGCCTACGCCTGCGACGGGTTCGCGATCGGGGGACTCTCGGTGGGAGAGACGAAGGACGAGACGTGGGCGCTCGCGCGCGCCACGACCGGAGCCCTTCCCGAGGATCGGCCGCGCTATCTGATGGGCATGGGCACGCCGCCCGATCTCTGGGACGGGATCCGCGAGGGCATCGACCTCTTCGACTGTGTGCTGCCGACGCGGAACGCGCGAAACGGGATGGCCTTCACGGCCGACGGACCCCTCAACATCCGGAACGCGATCCACGCGCGCGATCCCGCGCCGCTCGACGCGACGTGCTCGTGCCCGGCGTGCGCTCGCTTCTCGCGCGCGTATCTCCGGCATCTGCACCAGGCGGGCGAGATCCTCGCGCACCGAATGCTGACCTTGCACAACCTCACGTTTTACCAGACACTGATGGCGAGCGCGCGGAGCGCGATCGAGGGCGGCACGTTCGAGGCCGCGGCGGCCGCGTTCCGCGCCCGCTACCGTGTCGACCGGGCCGCAGAGGGCCCTTCCACCCCTGAGGAGTAACCCATGCTGGATGTCGCGTTCGCGCAGGCGGCGGCTCCCGCCGCGCAGCCCTCGGCCCTGGATCAGATGCTCCACATGTTCGCCATCCTGGCGATCACGGTCGGCATCTTCTACTTCATGATCATCCGGCCCCAGCAGCGGAAGCAGCGGGAGACCGAGGCGATGCTGAAGTCCATCCGGAAGGGGGACCGAGTGCTCACCTCCGGCGGCCTCTTCGGCACCGTCATCGGCAACAAGAACGGCAAGGAAGACGTGGTCGTGCTCAAGGTCTCCGACGACGTGAAGATGGAGTTCGCGCGCGGGTCCATCGTGCAGGTCCTCGAGCGCGGTGACTAGTCCGCGCCTCTCCCTCCGCTACTACGGAGACCCGATCCTCCGCGCCAAGGCGGCCCCCGTCACCGCGTACCCACCCGAGCTCGCGGATTTCGTGCAGGGCATGTTCGAGTGCATGTACCGCGAGGAGGGGATCGGACTCGCCGCCCCCCAGGTGGGCGAGGGAATCCGCGTGTTCGTGGTCGACGTGGGCGGTGACGAGCGCACGCCACGCGTGAAGCGAGCGTTCGTGAACCCGGTGATCGTCGAGAAGGCGGGCTCGGCCACGGCCGAGGAAGGATGCCTCAGCATCCCAGGCTATCGCGCGGACGTGAAGCGGGCGGCGCGCGTCGTCGTGGAGGCGCTCGACGAGCGCGGCGCCCCGTTCCGCATCGAGGCCGAGGGACTCCTCGCGCGCGCCCTCCAGCACGAGACCGACCATCTGGACGGCGTGCTCTTCGTCGACCGCCTGGGCGCCCTCCAGCGGAAGCTCCTCGAGGGGAAGCTGAAGCGGTTCCAGGCTCCCGGCCGGGGAGCGGCCGAAGCCTCCGGGACCGCTCCCACGCTCTGACCGGGGCGATGCGCCTCGTCTACTACGGGACGCCCGCGCTCGCGGTCCCTCCGCTCGAGCGTCTGGTCCGCGACGGACGCCCGCCGCTCCTCGTCGTCACGCGCCGGGACCGGCCCCAGGGGCGAGGCCAGCGCGTCGGGCGTTCTCCCGTGCGTGAATCGGCCGAGGCGCTCGGGCTTCCGGTGTCCACGCCGGCGCGCGCCGGAGCGCCCGAGGAGATCGAGCGCGTGCGCGCGCTCCAGCCCGACCTCCTCGTCCTCGTCGCGTACGGCCAGATCCTGCCGCCCGCGCTCCTCTCCGCGGCGAAGCTGGGAGCGCTCAACGTCCACTTCTCGCTCCTCCCGCGGCACCGCGGCGCGTCTCCGGTGCAGGCCGCGCTCCTCGCGGGCGACCGCGAGACGGGCGTCACCACGATGTGGATGACCGACGGGCTCGACGAGGGTCCGGTGTTCCTGGCCGCCGCCACGCCGATCGGCGCGAGCGAGAACGCGGGCGCGCTCGGAGCCCGCCTCGCGGAGCTCGGCGCCGAGTGCCTCGCGCGGTCCCTCGACCGGATCGAGCGCGGCGAGATCGAGCGCCGCGAGCAGGACGCTTCGCGCGCGACCTACGCGCCCAAGATCGCGTCCGGCGAGGGCCGCCTTCCGGCCGATCTCGGCCCCGAGGATCTCGCGCGGCGCGTCCGCGCGTTCACGCCCGATCCCGGCGCCTACTTCGAGCTCTTGGAAGGGAGGCTCCTCGTGACCGAGGCGGAGCCGGGATCGCTCGATGGCGCGGGCATCGCGGGCGCGGCCGCCGGCGAGGTGCGCTCCGTGCACCGGGAGCGCGGTATCGAGATCGCGCTCCCGAAGGGATCGCTCTGGCTCCGGCGCGTGCGGCCCGCGGGACGCCGCGAGATGAGCGGATTCGAGTACGCGAACGGAGCGCGTCTCCGCCCGGGCGCGAGGCTGCCGCTGGTGGAGGCGCCGTGAAGCGCGGCCCGGGACGCCGTCCCGATCGGCACCGAAGGCGCGTGGGCGCGCGGGAGCTCGCGCTCCAGATCCTCCTCGCCGCCGAGGGACGCGGCGCGTACACGGACCGGCTCCTCGAGACGCGGCTTCGCGAATCGAACTTCGGGGGGAGCGACGCGGCGCTCGCGACCTCGCTCGTGCAGGGGACGCTCCGCCACCGCGCGCTCCTCGACCACCATCTCGCCGTCCTCACGCGGGACGGATTCGAACGTCTTCCCGCCGCGATCCGCTCGGCGCTCCGCCTCGGCGCGTACCAGATCCTCGTGCTCACGCGCATTCCCCACTCGGCCGCGGTGGACGAGAGCGTCGAGCTCGCGAAGCGGTACGGCCATCCGGGCACGGCCGGACTGGTGAACGCCGTGCTCCGCAGGCTCGCGGCGGGCGAGCGGGCGCCGCTTCCCGATCGCGACGCCGATGCGGCGGCGCACCTGTCGGTCGCGCACTCGCATCCGCGCTGGCTCACGGAGCGCTGGCTCGCGCGCTACGGGTTCGAGGAGGCCGAGGCGCTCCTCCGGGCCGACAACGCGGAGCCGTCGGTCTCCGTGCGGCCCAACGCGCACCGGATCCGTCCCGATCGGCTCGCCGAGCTCCTGCGGGCCGAAGGGATGGATCCCGTGCCGGGTCCGAACGGGGGGCCGGTGTTCCTCCTCGCGAGGGGATACGTCGCGTCGCGATCGCCGCTCTTCCGCGACGGACTTCTCTCGCTCCAGGACGAGGCGGAGGCGTGCGTGCCCGCGATCCTGGACCCGAAGCCCGGGGAGCGCGTGCTCGACCTCTGCGCCGCGCCGGGCGGCAAGGCGTCCCAGATCGCCGAGCGCGTGGCGCCGGAGGGGATGCTCGTCGCGGTGGAGGTGCAGCCGGGACGCGCGCGCGCGCTCCGGGAGAATCTCGTCGCCCGGCTCCGGCTTCCACGCGCGGAGGTCGTGTGCGCCGACGGACGCACGCCGCCCTTCCGCGCCGCCACGTTCGATCGCGTGCTCCTCGACGCGCCGTGCACGGGACTCGGCGTGCTGCGCCGCCGTGCGGACGCGCGCTGGCGCAAGGAGGAGGGGAGCATCGGGACGCTCGCCTCGCTCCAGAGGGATCTCCTCGAGCGCGCCGCCGCGCTCACGCGGCCCGGCGGAGTGTTGGTGTATAGTGTGTGCTCTCTGGAACCGGAGGAGACGGACGCCGTCGTGGAGTCCTTCCTCTCCGCGCATTCCGAGTTCCGGCAGGAGGATGCGAGGCCGTTCCTGCCGCCCGCGTTCGCCGGCCCGGAGCCCGTCCTCCGGGCGTTCCCGCATCGACACGGAACGGACGGCGTGTACGCGGCGCGCATGAAGCGGAAGGGGATCTCGAGGGATGGGTGAGCCCGACGCGCCCGGCCGCGCCGGCGCCGGAACCGATACGATGGGGGAGCCGCTGACCGAGACGCCGACCCAGCCCGACGAGCTCCCGGACGCGATGGCGCCGGAGCTCCTCCCGGCCGATCCCGCCGACGCTCCGCCGGACGTGGCGCCCGCGCCACCGGAGCGCCGCCGCGGCATCCGCTTCAACTGGATCACGGGCACGCTGGTCCTCTCCGGGCTCGCGCTCCTCGTCGGATTCCTGATCGTGAACCTCATCCTGATGCCGAGCCTCACGCGCCAGGGCGCGGAGGTGAGGGTTCCGGAGGTCGTGGGCCTGAGCGAGCGCGAGGCGGAGCGGCTCCTCGCCGCCGAGGATCTGAAGCTCTCCAAGATCTCGGAGCAATGGAGCCCGGACGTGCCGCGCGGCTTCATCACCGCGCAGGAGCCCTCCGCGGGAGGCGTCGTGAAGCGCGGCCGCCGCATCTCCGTCGTGGTGAGCCTGGGCGCGCAGGGAACCACCGTGCCGCTCCTCGACGGCGTGACCGCGCGCCAGGCCGAGATCCAGCTCGAGGGCGCGGGACTCAAGATCGGGCGCATCGCGCGCGCCTACTCGGATCAGGTCGGGAAGGACCTCGTGATCGCGAGCGACCCGCCCGGCGAGACGATGGTGGAGCAGGAGACCGCGGTGGACGTCCTGGTGAGCATGGGACCCACGCCGAGGAGCTTCGTGCTGCCGCGACTCGCGGGGCGCGACGCCGTGTCCTCCGCGCGCGGACTCCGGGACCAGGGCTTCTACGTCGCCCTTCGCGAGTCCGACCGTCCGGGCGAACGGAGCGGCGCCATCGTCACGCAGGAGCCTCCCGCCGGGAGGCGCGTGGCTCCCCGCGACTCGATCGTCCTCTTCTACCAGCCGTGACCGCCGCGAGGACCGAAGTGAATCCGAAGGGGACCTGGGCGCGAGCCGGGTTCCGTCGGATCTGCCCCTCGATCCTCTCGGCCGACTTCACGAGACTCGGGGAGGAGATCGCGCGCGTGGAGCGCGCGGGCGCGGACTTCCTCCATGTCGACATCATGGACGGGCAGTTCGTGCCCAACCTCACCTTCGGACCGATCCTGGTCGACGCGATCCGCCGCATGACGAAGCTCCCGCTCGACGTGCACCTCATGATCGTGGAGCCGCTCCGGTTCCTCGACGCCTTCGCGCGCGCGGGGGCGGACCACCTGATCGTCCACGCCGAGACCGTTCCCGATCCCGCCGAAGCGGCGCGCGCGATCCGCGCCCGCGGGCTCCGCGCGGGGGTGACCGTGAAGCCGGGAACGCCGATCGAGCGCCTGGTCGACCTTGTGCCGCACGTCGACCTCGCGCTCGTGATGACGGTGGAGCCCGGCAAGGGAGGCCAGGCGTTCCTCGAGGACTCTCCTTCGCGGATCGCGCGCGTGCGCGCGGCGATCGACGGGGGCGGGCACGACTGCCTCCTCGAGGTCGACGGCGGCATCTCCGCCGAGACCGCGCCCGTCGCGGCGCGGGCGGGCGCCGACACGTTCGTCGCGGGGCACTCGATCTTCCGAGACGCCGATCCGCCCGCCGCGCTCTCGAGGCTCCGGGCGGCGCTCACGGCGGCCGGGTGACCTTCCTGGTCGTCGGCGGCGCCGGTTACATCGGCAGCGTCGTCGTCGAGGAGCTCGTGCGGGGACGCCACTCGGTCCTCGTGCTCGACGACCTCTCGACCGGCCACCGCGATGCGGTGGCGCCCCTCGCGCTCCTGATCCAGGGATCGACCGCCGACCCGGCGAAGCTCCGCGAGGCGTTCACCACGAAGGACATCGACTGCGTGATCCATCTCGCGGCGCGCTCCATCGTCGCGGACTCGGTGAAGGATCCCGAGGGATACCGGCGCGCGAACGTCGACGGCGGCATCGCCCTCCTCGACGCCATGAAGACGCACGGCGTCCGGAACATCGTGTTCTCGTCGACGGCCGCCGTGTACGACGCGACCTCGCCCATGCCGCTCACGGAGGACTCGCCCACGGGTCCGTCGAATCCGTACGGCGAGACCAAGATCGAGTTCGAGCGAATCCTCGCCGAGCGCGCCGATCGAGGCGACATCCGCGACGTGTCGCTTCGCTACTTCAACGTCGCCGGAGCGAGCATCGACCACGGCGAGGACCACCGGAACGAGACGCACCTGATCCCGCTCCTCCTGGACGCCGCGCGCGGCGCGCGCGGCCCCGTCCCGGTCTACGGGTCGGACTACGCCACACCGGACGGCACCGCGATCCGCGACTACATCCACGTCGTGGACCTGGCCGACGCGCACGTGCGCGCCTACCGTCACCTGGCCGACGGAGGCGAGCGCGCGACCTTCAACCTGGGATCCGAGCGCGGCGCCTCCGTGCGGGAAGTGATCCGGGCCGTGGAGCGCGTCACCGGGAAGTCCGTGCCCACGCACGAGGCGCCCCGCCGCGCGGGGGATCCGCCGGTCCTCATCGCCTCGTCGGAGCGGGCCCGCCGCGTGTTAGGCTGGAGCCATCGGTTCGGGGACCTCGACGTGATCATCGAGACGGCGTGGGTATGGCGCCTGCGCTATCCGGAGGGATATCGGGAATGACGCACCAACACGAGGACGAGCGCGACGAGGCGCTCGTGAGGATTCTGGACGTGCCGGACGAGGCCACCGCGACGCTCCTCCGCGACTTCCTGGAAGAGCAGGGGATCCGAGCGGCCGCGATCTCGGCGCAGATGCCCGCGTTCGGCATGATCGAGCGGGCGAGCCGCGGCTTCTGGGGCCACATCGAGGTGCTGGAGTCGGACGCCGAGCGGGCGCGCCAGGTGATCGACGACTGGTTCCAGGCGCGACCGGAGCCGCGCGGAAGCGGCGGCCGCGGGCGCACGGTCGAGAACGGGGAGGAAGCCGAGGGGTGACCTCCACGGCGCCTCCCGCGTCCCCGCCGCCACTCACCCGCCGCGAGCTCTCGGAGCGGATCCGCTCCTTCGAGGGGAGGCGCGTCCTCGTGATCGGGGACGTGATCCTGGACCGCTACCTCTGGGGGAGCGCGACGCGCGTCTCTCCCGAGGCGCCGGTCCTCGTGGTCGACATCGACCGCGAGGAGACGAGGCTCGGCGGCGCGGCCAACGTGGCGCACAACGTGCGAGCGCTCGGCGCCCATCCCGTGCTGGTCGGGGCGGTCGGCGAGGACGCGGCCGGCGGGGAGCTCGAGCGGCTCCTCGAGGCGCGCGGCGTCGATTCGTCGGGGCTCGTGCCGGTCGAGGGCCGGCGCACCACCCTCAAGACGCGCATCATCGCGCACCACCAGCAGGTGCTCCGCGCCGACGAGGAGACGCGCGAGCCGCTCCCCGCGTCCGCGCAATCCACCCTCTGGGAACGCGTGGAGCGCGAGATCGCCACGGCCGACGCGGTCCTGATCAGCGACTACGGCAAGGGCGTCGCCTCGCCGGATCTCCTCGACCGGCTCCTCCCCGCGCTCGAGCGCCGCGGCGTCCCGAGCGCGGTGGATCCGCGCGAGGAGCACTTCTTCCGCTATCGCGGCGTGAGCGTGATCACCCCGAACGCCGCCGAGGCCGCCGAGGCCTGGGGCCGCCGATTCCGGAGCGAGAAGGACCTGATCGAGGCGGGATTCGGGCTTCGCGAGAAGCTCGGCGCCCGGTCGGTCCTCGTCACGCGGGGACCGGACGGGATGTCCCTGTTCACCGCGGAGGGGCACACGCACTTCCCGACGCGCGCGCGAAAGGTCTACGACGTGACCGGCGCGGGCGACACGGTCGTGGCCACGATCGCGGCCGCGCTCGCCGCGCGCGCCTCGCTTCCGGAGGCGTGCGTGCTCGCGAACCACGCGGCCGGGCTCGTGGTCGCGCAGCTCGGGACCGCGGCCGCGACCGCGGCGGAGCTCACGGCGTCCCTCGAGGATCTCCCCGCGTGAGCGAGGTCCTCACGCTCGAGGACGCGCTTCGCCGCCGCGCCGCGGCGCGCGCCCTCCAGCAGACCTACGTCTTCACGAACGGCTGCTTCGACGTGATCCATCCCGGCCACGTCACGCTGCTGCGGGAGGCGAAGAAGCTCGGGCACTACCTGATCGTGGGGATCAACTCCGACCGTTCCGTGCGCGCGCTCAAGGGCCCGGGACGGCCGCTCCAGGACGAATCGGCGCGCGCGACCGTCCTGGCCGCGCTCCAGGACGTCGACGGCGTGGTCGTCTTCGACGAGGACACGCCGCTCACGCTGATCCGCGCGCTCCGGCCCGACGTGCTCGTGAAGGGCGGCGACTACGTTCCGGATCAGGTCGTGGGCCGCGAGGAGGTCATGCAGGCCGGAGGTCGTGTCGTGATCGTCCCGCTCGTGCCCGGACACTCCTCGTCGGCGGTGGTCCGGAGGATGCAGCAGGTCTCGTCGTAGAACCCGGAACGAAGGGCGGCGCAGCGCGACGCGGCTCATGCGAGCGGGCGGAGGTAGCGCTGAGCCGCCTTTCGTTCGCCCGCATGCTGAACTCTTCCAGCGTGTTGCGGCCCCGGCGCTTCCGCTCCTTCCCTTGACAGAGGCTCGTAACAGCCGCTAACGTCGGGCGTTCCCGTAGTCCTGTTCCATCGCCACCCACGGCGCGCCCCCTCTCGCGGCGAGCGGCTCGAAGCTCGCGGCGACCCCTCGGAGCCGCGCCTGATCGGAACTCCTGAAGGAGGGATGCCTCGAGTGAGACGCGTGCGACGAGTCGTGATCATGGGCGCCGGCGGGCGCGACTTTCACAACTTCAACACCTTCTTCAAGGACAACCCCCGCTACGAGGTCGTCGCCTTCACGGCGGGGGCCCAGATCCCGGGGATCGACGACCGGAAGTACCCGAAGTCCCTCTCCGGGAAGCTCTACCCGAAGGGGATCCCCATCTACAGCGAGCAGGAGCTGCCGGAGATCGTGCGCGAGCGCGACGTCGATCTGGTGGTCTTCGCCTACAGCGACGTCTCCCACGAGTACGTGATGCACAAGGCCTCCTGGATCGCGTCGATGGGCCCCGACTTCATGGTGATGGGCCCCAAGTCGACCCAGCTCAAGAGCCGGGTCCCGGTGGTCGCGGTCACGGCCGTGCGCACGGGATCGGGGAAGAGCCAGACCACGCGCAAGGTGTGCGAGGTGTTGAAGGCGATGGGGAAGAAGGTGGTCGCGATCCGCCACCCGATGCCGTACGGCGAGCTCTCGCGCCAGGGCGTGCAGCGCTTCGCCACCTACGCGGATCTCGACCGGCATCGCTGCACGATCGAGGAGCGCGAGGAGTACGAGCCGCACCTCGATCGCGGCACGATCGTGTACGCGGGCGTGGACTACGGGGAGATCCTCGCGGCCGCCGAGGAGGAGGCCGAGGTCATCGTCTGGGACGGCGGGAACAACGACTTCTCGTTCTTCAAGGCGGACCTCCAGATCGTCGTCGCCGATCCGCACCGCCCCGGCCACGAGCGCCGCTACCACCCCGGCGAGACGAACATCCGGCTCGCGCACGTGGTCGTGATCAACAAGGAGACGACGACCGACTACGCCAACATCGAGGCGGTCCGCGCGTCCGTGCAGCAGCTGAACCCCGAGGCGGTGATCATCGACGCCGCGTCGCCGATCTCGGTCGACCGGCCCGAGCTGATCCGCGGCCGCCGCGCGCTCGTCATCGAGGACGGCCCCACGCTCACCCATGGCGAGATGAAGTACGGCGCCGGGTGCATCGCCGCGAAGCGGTACGGCGCCCGCGAGATCGTCGATCCTCGGCCCTGGCTCGTCGGCGAGATCGAGGACACCTTCCGCCAGTATCCGGACATCGGGCCGCTCCTCCCCGCGATGGGCTACTCGCCCGAGCAGATCCGGGACATGGAGGCCACCATCAACGCGACCGAGTGCGACGTGGTCGTGGTGGCCACCCCGATCGATCTCCGCCGCCTGATGAAGATCGAGATCCCGTCGGTGCGGGTGGGCTACGAGCTCGAGGAGATCGGACGCCCGAAGCTCGAGGACGTGATCCGCGAGATGCTCTCGCGTCCCGAGAAGGGACGGCGCCCGGGCAAGGGTGTCGCGTCCTCGAGGAACGCGAAGAAGTCGAAGAAGAAGCCTCCGACGAGCGGCATCCGCAAGGCGGCCAAGAAGGCCGGTCCCGGCCTCAGGAGGGGAGCGCGATGAATCTCCACGAGCACCAGGGGAAGGACCTCTTTCGCGAGGCGGGCATCCCGGTTCCGCCGGGAGAGGTCGCCCGCACGGCCGCCGAGGCGGTCGCGATCGCCGAGCGGACGGGCTATCCCGTCGTCGTGAAGGCGCAGGTCCTGATCGGCGGGCGCGGCAAGGCGGGGGGCGTGAAGGTCGTGAAGACGCCCGAGGACCTCTCCCGCGAGGCGGGACGCATCCTCGGAATGGACATCCGCGGGCACATGGTGCAGAAGGTCCTGGTCACGCCCAGCGCGGAGATCGAGCGCGAGTTCTACGCCGGGATCGTCCTCGACCGGAAGGCCGAGACGCCGCTCCTCATGGTGAGCCCCGAAGGGGGCATCGACATCGAGGAGGTCGCGCGCCTCTCGCCGGAGAAGATCCTCCGGATGCATCTGGACGGGCGGGGGCTCCCGGACTACCGCGCGCGCGCGGCGGCGCGGTTCCTGGACGAGCGCTGGCCCGTGCGGAAGCAGCTCGCGCGCGTGCTCCAGGGTCTCGCGCGCGTCTACCGCGACCAGGACTGCTCGCTCGCCGAGATCAATCCGCTCGTGGTGACGAAGGCGGGCGAGGTGTGGGCGCTCGACGCGAAGGTCGTGATCGACGACAACGCGCTCGACCGCCATCCGGATCTCGCCGAGCTGCGCGATCTCGGGGCCGAGGATCCCGGCGAGGTCGAGGCGCGCGAGCGCGGGCTCTCCTACGTGCGGCTCGACGGCACGATCGGGTGCGTCGTGAACGGCGCCGGCCTCGCGATGGCGACCATGGACCTGATCCAGTACCACGGGGGCAAGCCCGCGAACTTCCTCGACATCGGAGGCTCCTCGAATCCCGACAAGGTGACCGCGGCGATGAACATCCTGACGCGCGACTCGCGCGTGCGCGCGGTGCTCTTCAACATCTTCGGAGGCATCACGCGCTGCGACGACGTCGCGCGCGGGCTCCTGACCGCGCTCGACCGGATCGGCACGAAGACGCCCATCGTGATCCGGCTCACGGGAACGAACGAGGCCGAGGCGCGGGAGATGCTGGCGAAGCGCGGCATGACCGCGCTCTCGGACATGGACGAGGCGGTGCGCGCGGTGATCGCCCGCGCGGCGGAGGCGGCATGAGCATCCTGGTCGGCAGGGAGTCGCGCGTACTGGTCCAGGGCATCACGGGCCGGGACGGCTCGTTCCACGCGAAGCAGATGAAGGAGTACGGGACGAAGGTCGTCGCCGGCGTCACGCCCGGGAAGGGCGGCACGTCCGTGGACGGGATCCCGGTGTTCGACTCCGTCGCGGACGCGGTCGCGAAGACGCGCGCCGACGTCTCGGTGATCTACGTCCCCGCGCCGCTCGCCCAGGACGCGATCTACGAAGCCGTCGACGCCGAGGTCCCGCTCGTGGTCTGCATCACCGAGGGAATTCCGGCCCGCGACATGGTCGAGGTCGCCTCCTATCTCGAGGGCCGCTCCACGCGGCTCGTCGGTCCCAACTGTCCGGGGCTCATCTCGCCGGGGCAGTGCAAGGTAGGAATCATGCCCGGCTTCATCCACGCGCCGGGGCGCGTGGGCCTCGTGAGCCGGAGCGGAACGCTGACCTACGAGGTCGTCTGGCAGCTCACGCGCGCGAAGCTCGGACAGTCCACCTGCATCGGCATCGGCGGCGATCCCATCGTGGGCACGCGCTTCGTCGACGCGCTCGCGCTCTTCGAGGCGGACGACAAGACCGACGCGATCGTCCTGATCGGCGAGATCGGCGGGACGGACGAGGAGGACGCCGCCGCGCTCATCGAGGAGCACGTCACGAAGCCGGTGGTCGCCTTCATCGCCGGCCAGACGGCTCCTCCCGGAAAGCGGATGGGTCACGCCGGCGCGATCGTCTCCGGCGGCGCGGGCACCGCGCAGGAGAAAATGGCGCGCTTCGAGCGGGCCGGCATTCCCGTCGCGAAGGTGCCGTCCGAGATCCCGGGGCTCATCGCGAGCGCGCTCTCCGCGAAGCGCAGCCCCAGATTCAAGGTCGTCCGGTCCACGAGCGCCGCGCGCGCGCGCGGGAAGAAGACCGCCCCGAAGCGTGCCACCGCGAAGGTCGCGGGGAAGGCCCGCCCCAAGGCCAAGCGAGCGGCGTCGAAGCCGTCGAGGACGGCGCGCGCGCGCCGGAACCGCTAGCGCCGGACCGGGGCTCCCTCACGAGCTTCGTTCCCGCAGTCGGTCCCTTCGAGTTTGCCAGTGCAGCGAGTTGCGCGCGCTGCGGCGCGCGCGATAGGAGGAAGTCGTGGAAGAAACGCTCTTCATGATCAAGCCGGACGCGGTGAAGAACCGGAAGGTCGGTCCCATCGTCGCCGAGGTCGAGAAGGCCGGGTTCGAGATCCTCGACCTCCGTCTCGTGCGCCTGACACCGGACACGGCGCGGCGCTTCTACGCCGTGCACGAGGGGAAGCCGTTCCTGAACGACCTCGTGGCCTTCATGTCGTCGGGCCCGGCGGTGCCGATGCGGCTCCGGCGGGCGAACGCCGTTCCGGCGCTCCGCGAGCTGATCGGCGCGACCGATCCCAAGGAGGCGAAACCGGGAACGATCCGTGCTCTCCACGCGGAATCCAAACAGAACAACGCGGTCCACGCGTCGGACTCCCCGGAGTCGGCTCGGACCGAGATCCAGTTCTTCTTCGGCCCCGGAGACGCGGGGCGGTAAAGGTTGCGGTGACATGCAGATCGATCTCACGCAGCTCCCCGAGGGCTCCACTCGGCTCGAGATGGACCTGGAGCCGGGCTCCATCGGGATCACTCCCGAGGACGCCGTGGTCGAGGGACCGCTCGGGCTCAAGCTTCACCTGGACCGGCGGGGGGACGAGATCTGGATCCGGGGGAAGATCCACGCGGTGGCGCGGGAGGAGTGCAGCCGGTGCCTCGTGGAATACCCCGAGACTCTGGATTTGGAGTTCGACGTCTTCTGTGCTAAGGTGCAGAATCCCAACGTGGTGAGCCCCAGGGCGGTGGACGAGGAGGACGGGGGGGTCCATTTCCATGACGGCCGGGTACTCTCGATCGACGAGGAGATTCGCGAGGCCGTGATCCTGGGCCTCCCGATGAAGCCGCTCTGCAAGGAGTCGTGCGCAGGGCTGTGTCCCCGGTGCGGGGAAGACCGCAACGAAGGGCCTTGCCGCTGCGCACGAGCGGCCGCGGGTTGATCCGCGAAGCGGACCTCCGCCCGGGTCCGATCCACCCATACTCACGAGGGTTCGAAACGAATGGCCGTTCCCAAGCGAAGGCACTCGAGCACCCGCGGCAAGAAGCGCCGCACCAACTGGAAGCTGAGCCTTCCGTCGCGCTCCGTCTGCTCGCACTGCAGCCAGCCCAAGCTCCCGCACCGCGTCTGCGCGCACTGCGGCTACTACGCGGGCGAGGAGATCATCATTCAGGAGGCAGCGAAGACATCCTGACGCGTCCGCGAGCCTGACGATGGCCCACGACAGAGGACCCGTCATCGGAGTGGACGCCATGGGTGGCGACCTCGCTCCGCGCGTCGTCATCCAGGGGGCGCTCGAGGCGCTCCGGGAATCCGGAGCCTCGTTCGATGTCGCCCTGGTGGGCGACGAGTCCGCCATCGTCGAGGAGGCGGACCGCCTCGGCGTCCGCGGAGACCTGCCTCGCATCATTCACGCCGCCGAGCGCGTGGAGATGGCGGAGTCGGCCGCGTCCTCCGTGCGCCGCAAGCGTGACTCCTCGATCAGCGTCTCGGCGCGTCTCCAGAAGGATCATCAGACCGACGCCCTCGTCTCGGCGGGGAACACCGGCGCGGTCGTGGCGGCGGCACTCTTCGAGCTCGGCCGCATCGAATCCATCCAGCGGCCGGCGATCGCGACCGTGCTGCCGACCCCGCAGGGGAACGTGGTCGTGCTGGACGTCGGCGCCACGTCCGACTGCAAGCCCACCCACCTCTACCAGTTCGCCTTGATGGGAAGCATCTACGCCCGGCTCGTGCTCCACGTGGAGCGTCCGCGCGTGGGGCTCCTCAACATCGGCGAAGAGGCGGAGAAGGGAAGCGAGCTCTACTACGAAGCGCATCAATTGCTGAAGCGAAGCCCCGTCCACTTCGTCGGGAACGTCGAGGGGCGGGACATCATCCTGGGCACGGCCGACGTGGTCGTGTGCGACGGGTTCGTGGGGAACGTGCTCCTCAAGTTCGCCGAGAGCGTGATCCCTTCGATCGCGGGGATGATCAAGGACGAGATCACGAGGCACCCTCTGAGCATGATGGCCGGGCTGCTGCTCAAGCCTGCCTTCCGAAGGCTTCGGCGCAGGCTCGACTACTCCGAGGTGGGGGGCGCGCCGCTCCTCGGCGTGGACGGGACCTGCATCATCGCGCACGGGCGCTCCAACGTCCGCGCCATCAAGAACGCGATCCGTGTCGCGGCGAAGTGCGCCGAGGCGCGGGTGGCGGACTCGATCCGGGCCGAGCTCCAGCGGCTCGCGCCGGAGGCCGCATGATCGCTCCCCGACGCGACGTTCACATCATCGGGACCGGCTCCTACACGCCGGAACGGGTCCTCACGAACCAGGATCTCGAGCGGATCGTCGACACCTCGGACGAGTGGATCACGACCCGCACGGGGATCAAGGAGCGGCGCATCGCGGATCCCGCGACGCCGTCCTCGGCGCTCGCGACGGAGGCCGCGAAGCGCGCGCTCGACGCCGCCGGCATCACCGGCGCCGACCTGGACCAGATCATCGTGGGAACGGTGACGGGGGACCGGACGTTTCCCTCGACCGCCTGCATCCTGCAGGACCGGCTCGGCGCCGAGCGGGCGCACGCGTTCGACATCTCGGCCGCGTGCGCGGGATTCGTGTACGGCCTCTCGATCGGGAAGAGCTCGATCGAGTCGGGGATGGCCGGGACCGTGCTCGTCGTCGGGGTCGAGAGCCTTTCCAAGATCGTGAACTGGACGGACCGGAACACGTGCGTGCTCTTCGGCGACGCCGCGGGCGCGGTCGTGCTCCGCTCGACCGGCGAGACCGGCGGCATCCTCGCGACGCGGCTCCACAGCGACGGGTCGCTCGTGCACCTCCTCGAGATGCCCGCGGGCGGATCGCTGATGCCGCCGTCGCACGACACCGTGGACCAGAGGCTCCACACGATCCACATGAGCGGGAACGACGTGTTCAAGCACGCCGTGCGCGCCATGGAGTCGGTCGCGGTCGAGGCGCTCGAGGCCGCGGGGAGAACGCCCGAGGATCTCTCGCTCCTCGTCCCGCACCAGGCGAACTACCGCATCATCGACGCCACGGCGCGGAGGCTCGGGCTCCCGATGGAGAAGGTGTTCGTGAACCTCGACCGGTACGGGAACACGTCCTCGGCGTCCATTCCGCTCGCGCTCGACGAGGCGCGCCGAACCGGACGCATCCGGAAGGGCGACCTGGTCGAGATGGTCACGTTCGGCGGCGGGTTCACCTGGGCGGCGGCGGTGGTCGAGTGGTAGCCCCGAAGGCGGGGTCGCTTCCCGGCACCGCGTTCCTCTTCCCCGGTCAGGGTTCGCAGTCCGTCGGCATGGGCCGCGCGCTGGCGGAGCGCTATCCCGTCGCGCGCCGCGTGTTCGAGGACGCCGATCGCGTTCTCGGATTCGCGCTCTCCGCCCTCTGCTTCGAAGGACCCGCCGAGGATCTCACGCGCACCGAGAACACGCAGCCCGCGCTCCTCGTGACGAGCGTCGCGGCGTTCCGCGTCCTCGAGGAGAAGGGCCTCCTTCCCTCCGCGACGGCCGGGCACAGCGCGGGCGAGTACGCGGCGAACGTCGCGGCGGGATCGCTCTCGTTCGAGGACGCGCTCCGGCTGATCCGCCTCCGCGGCGAGGCCATGGCCGGCGCGGGAACCGAGCGTCCCGGCACGATGGCGGCGGTGCTCGG
>DASTBC010000225.1 GCA_035712245.1 Candidatus Eisenbacteria bacterium | reverse complement strand
TGCGTGATCGAGCAGGTCTCGATCCAGCCGGGACGCGGCGTCGGCGCGCGCTTCATGAAGAACGGCTCGCTCGCGGCGCCGTTCGGGTAGCGCTTCATCACCATCGCGCGATCCACGAGGTGGGGGAGCAGGACCGGGGCGATGTCCGCGTAGTACTGGAGAAGGTCGCGCTTCGTGATCCCGAGCTCGGGCCAGAAGGGCTTGTCGAGGTTGGTCAGCTTGACCACGCGGCCCGGTGCGAACTCGAGCTCCAGCTCGCGGGGCTCGCGGGGAATCGCAAAGCGCTTGGGTGCCGAGGGCTTCTTCGCGGCGGCCTCTTTGGCGACGGCCTTCCTAGCGGCGGGCTTCGACGCTCGCGCGCGGCTCTTCGCGGACTTCGTCGGGCTCATCGAAGCGGCTCGAGCTTCGGGGGGCGCGAGCCCCGTCTCACCGCGCCCGCGATCGAGATGTACTCGAGCTCCTGACGGGCCGTCACGCAACGGAGCATGAGGCCCCCGCGGCTCATGTCGCCTCGTCCGACGAACTGGGACGGGAAGCGGAGCCTCCCGTGGAGGTGCCGCTCGATCACGTCGACGTATTTTCCGGTCGCGATGCTCCCGAGGAGCACGACCACGTCCTCACCGGCGAGGCATTCGGCGAGCGCCGCCGTGTCCCGCTCCAGCGGATCGCGAAACCGCGGCTCGTCGGGATCCACACCCACGCCGGCGATCCCCTGGAGATCGGCGAGCGTGACGACCGTGTCCGGCGAGAGGAGCCCGTGTCCCGGCGTGATCACAAGCACGCCGGCGGCCACGCCGGCCGGCGCCCTCGCGAACTCCTTCCCGTACGCGAGCTTCCCCCGGAAGTAGAGACCGCTCAAGAAGCTGAAGACCTCGCCAATCGAAGCGCCCGACTCCCGCAAGCGAACCGCGAGCGGAAAGGCGGCCTCATCACGAAACAGGATCTCGGCACGCCTGCCGCCGCAATGAGCGGGGGAGAGAAGGAAGACGAGGCGGTGCCCCGAGAGGGCCGGAGGGTTCGACGAGGTGTCCATCCAGAAAGGGTACCCGTTCAGCGCCGCCGCGGCCGCTTTCTCTTCGCCCAGTCGAGGAGCTTGGCCGCGGGCCACGTGTTGACGATCCTGGCCGGTGGGATCTTGGCGATCCGGGCGTGCGCGAGCGCGATGTCCGCGTAGGCCAGCTCGTCTCCGGAATGGGCGTCGCTGTCCAGCGCCAAGAGGCAGCCCGCCTCGAGCGCCCGCCGGGCCAGCGTGTGATCGATGTCCTGCCGGTACGGATCGCCGTCGATCTCCACCGCAACGTCCCGGCGCGCCGCTTCCTCGAACACCTCGTCCCACCGCGCCAGCACCCCCTGGCGCGAGTACATGCGTCCTCTCGGGTGGGCTAGGATGCGAACGGATGGATGACGCACCGCCGCGAGCATGCGCTCGGTCTGGTCCTCGGCTCGGCGGAGTCGGGAGTGGGGAGCCGCGAGCACGAGCTCGAAGGACGCGAGCTCTTTCTCGGTCATGTCCACGCCGCCCTCGGCGGGAATGTTGGCTTCGATTCCCTTGAGGATCCGAAACGCTCCGTTCAGCTCCAAGTTCAAGGCGTCGATCTGGCGATGCTGCCGCGCCACGTCGGCCATGCTCATGCCGCGCGCGATGCGAAGGCCGTACGAGTGGTCCGAGACCCCGATGTACTCATATCCGCGCTCCACGCCCCCTTTGGCCATCCCCGCGATGCTCTCGGCCCCGTCGCTCCACTCCGTGTGCATCTGGAGATCGCCGCGGTAGTCCTCCCGCTTCACGGCGCCTCGCGCCGGGGAGCGAAGCGCCTTCAGCGCGCCGGCCCGGCTCAGGAAGTTCGTGCGGAAGGCGTGGGCCTCGCGGACTTCCTTCACGCGCCGGCTCTTCCCGACCGCCGTCGCGACGGACGGGCTCAACCCGTGTTCCAGCGCTTCCGCGATCACGAGTTCCGAGGCGGGCCCGATGTAGGGAATCTCCCGAAGGGGTTGCTTCGACGCGAGCTCGTCGACCGGTACGTCGAGCCGGAGCAAGGCCTGCGCCGCACGCTTGTAGGCCATGCGGCCGTGAGGTGAGGCGTGGATCAGGGCCATGTCGTAGAGCTGGCCCGCGATGTCCATGTTGAGGTCCCGAACGGAGCGCTCGCCCATCCGTTCAGTGTATCAATGGAGCAGGGGCTACTTCCGGGAGGAGTCCAGCAGCACTTGTGCCTCTTGGACGCGTGCCGCCGTGGTCTTCTC
>DASTBC010000224.1 GCA_035712245.1 Candidatus Eisenbacteria bacterium | reverse complement strand
GGAGACGGCACGTGACGGCACACGGCACATTCCCCCTGTGCCAGTTGTGCCAGTCCGATTCTCCTTCCCTGTCCAAACGGGTCCACCACGGTCCACCAAAAGCCAAACGCCCCGAGACTATAACTTCTCGGGGCGCTTGCTATTCGGTTGTTGGCGACCTACTTGTGGGTCCAGTCGTGTCTTGACTGTCTCTTCTTAAGAAGCAGGTGCTCTACCGCCTGAGCTAACGGCCCAAGTACCCAAGGGAGAGTAACTTAGCACAGACCGCTCGCGAGCACCTGCCTAATGCGTAGGTGCTCTCAGACGGAGACTACCAACCTGCCCCGCACCGACCGCAAAACCTTCCCGGCCGCTATGGAAACAAGCGCCGTGAGTCCGTCAAATCGACAGTCCAACGTCGCCTTCGAGCACCGATGTCTTCAGCTGCGGGCGCTCTCCGTGCTTCCACAGAGCAGCAGTGTGCAATACCCGATACCTGATGGCCCCCCCGTCCGGACGTTCGCTGCGCGCAATGGGGCGTGGGATGCAGACAAACTCGGTGCGCATCTCGTCGGCCGACAATCGGACCTTCGCGTAACCGTGTCCTCCAAGATCGACGAACTCGAGGTGCGGAGCCAGATCCGGGTTGGACAGCGACCGTGCGCGCTCGAGGTCGAAGCTCTTCGCATACTCGAGGCACGCACGGACGCCGTGCCTCAGCAGCATGTTGAAGGTCCAGTCCGGCTTCGCACCCGCGTCCTTGTCCGCAAGGAACAGGGGTCGTAGCGGCGCATCCTTCGGCAGTCCGTGCTCATAGGCCTCCATCGCTCCTGGGCTGACGAGGGACCCACCCACGAAGCTCAACCCGATCGGCTCGAATTTGCCGGGCGGAAGTTCCGCCGTCGCATATCCGGCCCAGAAGCTGTGGCGGTCGCCGGAAACGATGGCGAAGCCTGTGATCTTCGCGTCGCGTACGAGGTGGTAGATCTCAGCGCGCTCTGCGTACGCCGTGCCGTAATCTCCCCCGCCCAAGGAGGCGAAGGTGTCCGGTGGCCAGGGCTCCTTGGTGAGACCCGCCGGCAGGTTCTGGGGGTCGGCGCGCCTATCCAGTGCGCCTAGCGAGTTGGCCCAGATCTTCCACGCCGCGGTTGAGCTCCGGAGCTTGTCCTTGAACCATCGCTTCTGCTCTGCCCCGAGGATCGTCTGCGGCGGCGCGCTCCGTTGCGGGTTGGGGACATGCGCATCGTTGAACCGGATCTCCGGAGGAGGGTCGCCGCCGTTGTAGGCGCGCCCGCCGTCGAGAGCCCGCATTTCCGGCTCGGGGAACATCCCGATGTACTCGTCCCCGCCAAGCTTGGCCAAAGACGGATCGCTGAAGGGATCTGCGCTCCGATAGCTATGCTGGTCGGTGATGATCACGTCCAGGTGCTGACCGTAACGCAGCGCCCTGTAGGCCTGGAGGCTGTTGATCGCCGTCAGGTTGTTCGGTTCCATCCCCAGCCCGTCGCTGTCGAACTCCGTGACCGGAACGTCTTTCACGGCTGGTGGATCGAAACGCTCAAGCGACCCGCTCGGCGGAGCGACACGCGCGGGGAGATATTCGAACCAGGCCTGGTTCGCGGCGACCTTGACGCTCTGGCCAGGCTGCTCGAACCTCCCTGCCTTGACGATGCTTTGCCAACCTTGCCACGAGAATTCGTGGTTGTCCCAGATCGCGACGAACGGCCAGCGCGCGCGCGCGTCTTGGAGGTCGGGATCGGCGAGATAGCCCTGGTAGATGGCTCGGTAGCCGTCGACGGTCAGCGGTATGTGGAACTTGCCGACTTTCGGGCCGTCCGGGAGGCGCGCGACCTCGTAGATCGTGCGGTCGTAGCGTGTCTTCACCTCGTCGGGATACTGCACCACCTCGTAGATGAAATCGCCCAAGTGCAGAACGAAACCGAGCTGCTGGGCGGCGGGAGCGCGTTCATCTTCGTAGATCATCCGGCGATAGGCGTTGAGCTTGCCTTCGTTGATGTCCTGACAGCTCACGAAGGCAAAGTTCACCGTGCGCGGATCGTTCGGCAACGGCGCCGTGATCGTGCGGCCGACCCGGCTGCCGTTCCCGTCGGTGTCGGTGAACCGATACCAATAGGTGCGCGCCGGCCTGAGCCCGCCGACCAGGACACGTGCGGTCCAGTCCGCGGCGCTCGAGACGGGTGCCTCTGCGTGCGCGATGACCCGCTGGAACGCCTCATCCTCGGCGACCTCGACGGTCAGGAGCTGGCGGGTGCCTTGGGCGAACGGACGCCTCGTCCACAGGATGACGCTGTGCGGATCGGGATCGCCCGAGGCGACCCCTTGGGGATAGAGATCACGCCGCTCATGCCATCGGACACGCGAGGCTCGAGCCGGTCCGCCCCATGCGAGCGAAGCGCCGATCGCCAATGCAGCTTTGAGGAAGGATCGGCGGCTGATCGTCATCGGCTCACGCCCTCCGGGCTGCAGTTGGGGTCAACTCAGGATCCAGACGCGATGCCAATTAAGACAGGCACCATGCCCGTAAGGTTGCATTGGCGTGAAACGCTCCGGTCAAGTGCGACGGTCCGACGATCTGAGCGCCGGCCGTCTACTTGGTTCGTTCCCGGGGTTCCCGGTCTGGAGTTCCCCCTTCGGGTCCATAGGTCTCCATAGGTCGCGAAAAGGAGCGCGCCCTCGGAGAGCCATCTCCCGAGGGCGCTTTGCATTTCGTTGACGCGCTAGAGCTTGGCCGAGCGGGCCTGATTGAGTTTTGGTTCTTAAATGGCGGGTGCTCTACCACCTGAGCTAACCCCCCATTCTGCGAGTCGGTGCACCGTTTAGCAGTTTGCGCCAGCCCCCCGAAACGCGATTCCCGGTCACCACCCGGGTTGGCGCCGAACCGTCGCGCTGCACGCACCGTTCGAGGTTCGGAGAAGGATCGGCCGGTGCGGGTCACGTGAAGGGAACCGACTCCTTGACATACGACGCGGCTCACGCTAGCCTACTGGCATCCTTCCCGCTCGTAGAGATCTCCCCACCCCGCGAGCAACGGTACCACTGGCCTACCTCCCCGGGAGACATCTCGATGCCCTCCGCATCGGCGCGCCCGCGCCTCAACCTGTCCACTGCCGTTCTCGCCCTGGCCTTCAGCATCGTGCTCGTCACAGCTCAGGATGCTCGGGCCGCGCTCTACCCGACTCCCCCACAGGTCCAGCACTATGCCCTATCCGGTCCCTCGGGCTCCCCTGCGATCGGGGATTTGAACGGCGACGGCACAAATGATCTCGTGGTCACAAGTGACGGCGTCGTGAAGGTCCTCCTCGGCGGGCTCGGGGGCACACTCGGCCCTCCGACTGACGTCTACGCCATCGGTAACGCGATCTATGTGCTAATCCAGGACCTGACCGGAGACGGCAGGAACGACTTGGTCCTATCCGATCTGAACGTAGTCCCTACAGGTGCGATCGTCGTTCTTCCGGGGCTCGCGGGCGGCGGATTCGGCCCGCCCGTGAGCTATCCAACGGGAATCTCCCCGTACCCGTTCGCAGTTGGTGATCTGAACGGCGACGGCATCCTTGATATCGCGTCCGGTGAAGCGTTCGGCAACCGTGTATCCGTCATGATCGGCCTACCGGGTGGGGGTTTCGGCCCCGATATCATCTATACGCTGGGACCCGCCATTGAGATTCAGTCCGTCGCGATCGGGGACCTGGACGGCGACGGTCGGAACGATGTCGCGGTCGGGGGGCCGAACATCTCGGCCACGGTCCTGTACGGGCAGGCCAGTGGCGGCTTCGGCACCATCACGGAATACGACACGGGTGGAATCTCGTATGTCGTCGGCATCGCCGACCTGAACGCCGACGGCCGGATGGATCTCGCCACGGTGAATGGCCTCGGGGCGGTGGTGTATTCGGGTTTGCCGGGCGGCCTCTTGGGGTCACGAGCAGATTACGTCGTTCCCGGCGATGTCAATGGATTGGCGATCGGAGATCTCAATGGCGACACCCGCTTGGACCTCGTGTTGGGCGCCTTCCTGACGATTGGCGGCCCCGGAACCGGATCGGTGACCACCCTACCGGGCCTTCCAGGCGGCGGCTTCGGCGCGCCGTCGATTTACGACAGCGGCGAAGGGACCGGCCACGTGGCGATCGGTGATCTGGACGGAGACGGACAGGCGGACATTGCGGCATCGCACTTCGACGGCACCACCGTGACGGTCCTCTCGGACCTTCCGGATCCACCAACTCCGTACTATACCGGAGGCAGGAATCACTCCTCGGTCGTGCTCGGAGACCTGAACGGAGACGGTCGGCCCGACATGGCCGCTCCAAATGGGGCGGCTTCCTTTCCTCAGGCTACCGTGTTCACGAGCTTGCCGGGCGGCGGGTTCTCGGCTGCGGACTATGGGGCGCCAAGAACGGCGCGCTCCATCGCCACCGGGGACGTGGATGGCGATGGGCGAATCGATCTCGTGGTGGCGAACACGGGAGCCAGTCCGTTGGTCAATCCGGGAACAGTGTCTGTCCTGCCGGCGCTCCCCGGTGGAGGATACGGTACCAACACGGACTATGCAGTCGGAGTGAACCCGGCGGAGATCAAGCTCTCGGACCTCGACGGAGACGGCTGGCTCGACATCGTGACGGCGAATACGAGCTCGCACGACGTGTCCGTTCTCATGGGTCAGCCAGGCGGGACGTTCGGCGCCGAGACGAGGTACCCAACCGCGGGCAGCGGACCCGCTGGGCTCGGTGTGGGGGACCTCGACGGCGATGGCCGGCCCGATCTGGCGGTCTTGAACGCCACGACGCGCACGATCTCCGTCATGGTCGGCCTGGGTGCCGGGAGTTTTGGCGCTCCGACCCTCCTTCCGACACCCACGCTTCCGGGCAACCCCGTCGCGATCGGCGATGTGAACGGCGACGGAATGCCTGACATGGCGATCGCGAGCAGAGTTTCGACGACACCTGGGACGATCGGCGTAGCGTCGATCTATTTGGGCATTGGTGGCGGCGTGTTTGCACCCCGGACGGACTACCTGGCCGGCCCTGGGGTCACTTCGGTCGCGATCGGGGACCTGGACGGAGACGGCGTGCTGGATCTCGCCGCAGGTGGACTCGGCGGCCTCTTCGTTCTTCTGGGCCTCCCGGGAGGCAGCTTCGGACCGCCCGCGGCTCACTCGGGGTACTT
>DASTBC010000223.1 GCA_035712245.1 Candidatus Eisenbacteria bacterium | reverse complement strand
CGGCGTATCTCGACGACTACGCGTTCCTCCTCTGGGGGACGCTCGAGCTCTACGAGGCGACGTTCACGGCGCGTCACCTCGAGACCGCGGTGCGGCTCGCGCGCGACCTGGACCGGCTCTTCAGGGACGAGGCGGGAGGCGGGTACTTCTTCACGGGAACGGACCGCGACGAGGCGCTTCTCGCACGCACGAAGGAGGCCTACGACGGAGCGCTGCCCTCGGGGAACTCGATGGCGGCCCTGGGCCTCCTGCGGCTCGCACGCATGACGGGCGACACGTCGTGGGAGGAGCGCGCGCGCTCCGTGTTCCGCGCGTTCTCGGGCACGGTCCGGTCGATCCCTTCCGCCCACACGCAGATGCTCTCGGCGCTCGACTTCTCGCTCCGCCCGCCGCGGGAGATCGTCATCGCGTCGGCGGACGGAGATGCGGAGGGCGCCGCGATGGCGCGGGAGGCGGCGCGTCGGTTCCAGCCCGAGACGGTGGTCCTGTGGATCCGGCCCTCCGAAGCGGAGATGCTGCGGGAGTTCTCGCCCCTCGCTGCCGAGCACCGGCCCGTGAAGGGAACGGCGACCGCCTACGTGTGCGAGAACTTCGCCTGCCGCGCTCCGGTCACCGGGCGCGACGCGCTCGCGCGGGCTCTGGACGACGCCGCGCGGCGCTCCGTTCCGAGTCGAGAAGGCTCTTCTTGACCGCGAGCCCGTAGGCGTACCCGCCGAGACCGCCGCCCTCGCGCACCACGCGATGGCATGGAACGAGGATCGCGACGGGGTTCGTCGCGCAGGCGTGCCCCACGGCGCGCGCGGCCTTCGGAGCGCCGATCGACCGGGCGACCTCGCGGTAGCTGCGGGTCTCCCCGTAGGGGATCGCGCGGAGCGCCTCCCACACCTTCCACTGGAACGCGGTGCCCTTCATGTCGAGGGGGAGATCGATCTCGGGCGAGGTCCCCTCGAGATGCCGTGTGAGGGCGGAGACCCACCGCCGGAGTGACGCGTCGCCGGTGCGGATCGTCGCGGCCGGGAACTCACGCCTCAGATCGCGCTCGAGACTCGCGGGAGTGGCGCCGATCTTGACGCTGCAGACGCCGCGCTCCGTGGCGCCGACCAGCACGTTCCCGATCGGCGTCGCCGCGACCGCGAAGCGGATCTCGGCTCCGAGGCCGCCGGAGCGATAGCTCGCCGGGGTCATCCCCATCCGCTCGGCCGAGCGCTCGTAGAGCCTGCTGCTCGACCCGTATCCCGCTTCGTAGAGCGCCATCGTGACGGACTCCTTTCCCCGTAGCCGTTCCTTGAATCGATCGAGCCGCAGCGACGCGGCGTACTGTCTCGGCGAGACGCCGGTGACGCGCTTGAAGGTGCGCTGGAGGTGGAACGGGCTCCTGCCCGTGATCCGCGCCAGCTGGTCGAGCGTCACCCGCTCGTCCCGATGCTCCTCGAGGTGCCGCCGCACGCGGTCCACGAGCACCGCCTCCGGATTCACGGCCGCTTCCTTGGGCTTGCAGCGCAGGCACGCGCGGTACCCCGCGCGCTCGGCGGCCTCCGGGCGGTCGTAGAAGCGGACGTTCTCCCGCTTCGGATGCCGGGCCGGGCACGAGGGGCGGCAGTAGATCCCGGTCGTGATCACGGCCGTGACGAACGTCCCGTCCTGCGTGCGATCCCTCGTCAAGACGGCCGCCCAGCGGGTGTCGTCCAGAACCGGAGTTCCGTGTTCGCCGAGCACCGGGTTCCCCGTGTCTCGGTTCGTCGCGCTCGTCTCCATGGAGGGAGTATCGGCCGGCCTCCGCGAGGAAGAACTCCGGACCTTGCGGTCAATGTGGAGATTCTTGCGAGTCATTCGGGAGGTCGTGACGGGGCGGCCGGCGCGTCGGTTCCCGGGCTCGCGCCGCCCCTACGGTACCGCACGGCGTACACCCCCAGGCACCGGTCCATGACGACGTCGATGCCCGCCTCCGTGAGCCGCCGCGCGGCCGCGTCGTTTCGGATGCCCGTCTGCATCCAGACGACCGAGGGTCGCCTCTCGGGCGGGAGGGCCAGGATCTCGTCCGCGTGCGCCGGCACGTTCTCCGAGCGCCGGAAGATCTGCACCACGTCGACGCGGTCCGGAACGGACGCGATCGCCGGAACGACCGGCTCTCTGTGGAACTCGCGGATCTTGGGATTCACCCCGAGGACCCGGATTCCGCGGGCGCGGAGCAGTCCGGGGATGGCGAAGGCCGGGGCGTCCGGATCCGTCCCGTCCTTGATCCCGATCACGGCCACGGAACGGACCGCCCGGACGATCTCGGCGAGCCGGTCCTCGGACTGGATGATGGAGCCCGCCATCAGAAGTAGGCGGCGACCTTGAAGAACGATCCCCGGGTACGGACGGAGAAGACCCGTCCGCTGTCCAGGTAATCGACCTCGGCCGGCGGTGCGTACTGGCTGCTCCGATAGAACTCTTCCCGATCGAATTCGCCGTACATTCCGGAGATCCCGTAGTAAGCCCCGAGGCTCACGCGCCGGGTCCAGAACCACTCGAACCCGGCCCCGACCTCGAGCCCCGCGTACCAGGCCTCGTACTCCCTTCGGTAGCGGATCGCCGACCCATTCGTCAGGATCTCCCACTCGGAGTCCGAGCTCCGGGTCCACGTGGCGATGGGTCCGCCGTAGAGATAGATCGCCGTACGTTCCTGGACCGAGACATACGGCTGCAGGTGGAGGAACGCCGTGTACTCCCTCACGTCGTAGTCGGTCCTCCGGTCGTATTCCACTTCGGGATATCCGGGAAACAGCTCTCTCCTGGAACCGTCGCTCTCCCTCTCTTCGATCACCGTGGTCCCTCCCAATCGAAGCCCGAGCCGATCGGAGAGGTGATGCTTCACCGCGATTCCGGCGGAGCCCGAGAATCCCGAGAACGACGGCTGGACTCCGAAATCGAGGGCCCACGCGCCCGACCGCAGCGAGTGGCGCGAAGGATCCGCCTCTTCCTGTGCCCGGGCGGCGGCCTCCGGCAGGAGGATCAGCAGCAGGACGAGCACGCAGCGGAGACCCGGGAGGCGGTGGAAGCGATCGCGCGCAAGGACCATGGGACACCTCGGAGTTGGAGTGGCGGGAGAGGTCGATAGCATAGCATGGGGCCCGTGCCGCGACCGGGGCAGGTACTGCCGTGGAACACGCGATCTGCTACGATCTCCCGTTCCTGGGAGGGTCACATGGCCAGCACGAAGGAAGTCGTCGATCTGAGGGAGCACCTGGAGCGGTTCCGCGGCGTCACGCTCCAGACACTGGAGTGGGTGCCGGAGGAGCGGCTCTCCTGGAGTCCCAAGGAAGGGCTCCGGAACTTCGCCGAGAACTTCCTCCACCTGGCGCGGGTCGAGGAGTACTACGCGCGCGGG
>DASTBC010000222.1 GCA_035712245.1 Candidatus Eisenbacteria bacterium | reverse complement strand
ACGATCCTCGTCGTCACGAACGCGCAGAAGGAGATCCAGCACAGCGCGCAGGTCGCGGACATCGCCAAGGATCTGAAGAAGATCGGGAAGGCCACCAAGGGGAGCATCGTCGTCTACGACCGGCGCGCCGACGGCACCCCGGCCGTCCCGGCGCGCGGTCCCCAGGAAAGCCCGGAGCCGCGCGGCCCCCAGGAAGGCCGCGAGCCGTGACACCCCAGGCGACCGGAGACCGGAGCAGGAGGCGGCCACTCGGGCTCCTCGCGAGTCTCGGGAGCCTGAGCTTCGGGGTGCGCTCCGCGTTCGACACGGCGGGGCTCGTCTCCTCCATCGCGGATCACGTCATGGAGCTGGCCCGCGCGGACCAGTTCGCGCTCCTCCTCCTGAACGACGAGACGGGCGAGCTGGAAGGGGATCACTACGAGCGCCATCGCTCGTCGCCCACCGGCCACTCGCGCATTGCCGCCGAGCCGAAGAGCTTCCTCGGACGCGTCCTCCGGCGCGAGACGCTGGTCTTCGAGGAGTCCGGATCGGAGCGCGCGCCGGTCGCGTGGCAGTCGGGCCCGTCCGAGTCCCTGATCGGCGTGCCGATCCTGATCGGGACGTCGCTCCTCGGCGTCTCGGTGATCGGATACAGCCGCCGCATCACGCTGACCGAGCGCCGCCGCCGCGCCCTTCTCTTCCTGGCGGACCAGATCGGCCTCGCGGTGGACCGGATCCGCACCCGGTCGGAGCTCGACGCCACGCGGAAGCGGCTCGAGGACTCCGTCCTGGCGCTCCGAAAAGTGGACGAGGCGAAGTCGGACCTCATCTCGGTCGTGTCGCACGAGCTCCGCACGCCGCTCACCGCGATCAAGGCCTACACGGAGACCCTGATCGACAATCTCCACAGCCCCTCCTTCACGATGCAGGAGAAGTTCCTCGTGATCGTGAACGAGGAGTGCGACCGCCTCTCGCGGATCGTGAACGACGTCCTCGATCTCTCCCGCATGGAGTCCGGGCGGCGCCGCCTCAAGGCGGAGCCGGTTTCCATCGCGCGGCTCCTCGAGGAGGTCACGGGAACGGTCGCGCCCGAGCTCACCCACAAGGACGCGCGTCTCCGGACCGATCTCCCCGCGGACCTGCCGCAGGTCGAGGCCGACCCGGATCTCCTGAAGCAGGTGCTCGTGAACCTGATCGGGAACGCGGCCAAGTTCACGCGCCCCGGCACCGACGTCGTGGTCCGGGCGGGCCGGCAGGGCGAGCGCGTGACCGTCTCGGTCGAGGACCACGGGCTCGGCATCCCGGCGGACAAGCTGGATCGCGTGTTCGAGCGCTTCTACCGGATCGAGGAGAGCGGCACCGACCGGGTCTCGGGCACCGGCCTCGGACTCGCGATCGTGAAGAGCGTCGTCGATCTCCACGGCGGGTCGGTGCGGGTGGAGAGCGTGGTCGGGGAGGGGAGCCGGTTCGTCTTCGACCTCCCGATCCGCCAGCAGGGCTTCCGGCAGCTCATGCGGTCGCTCACGCCCTTCTTCGAGCGGCCCGAGCTGAAGCTCCTGCTGCAGAGCTGTGTCGAGATGGTGGCCGAGGTCATGGACGCGCGCATCGTCTCCTTCATGTTCTTCAACGAGGAGGGGACCGATCTCGCGATCCGCGCCTCGCACGGACTCGACGCCGAGACGGTCGTGCGCACGCGCGTGCGGCTCGGCGACTCGGTCGCCGGCTGGGTGGCCCGGACGTCGGAGAACCTCTGCGTGGAGAACATCGAGAGCGATCGCCGGTTCCGCCGGATGAACCATCCGCAGTACGAGACCAAGTCGCTCCTCTGCGTGCCGCTGCGCGTCGCCGGAGAGACGGTCGGGGTCATCAACGTGAACAACAAGACGACCGGAACGCTCCTCGACCAGGAC
Source organism: Candidatus Eisenbacteria bacterium (assembly GCA_035712245.1). Lineage (GTDB taxonomy): Bacteria > Eisenbacteria > RBG-16-71-46 > SZUA-252 > SZUA-252 > WS-9. The sequence continues at coordinate 4,484 of DASTBC010000222.1, read as the reverse complement.
GACCTGAGCCTGCTCGTCGCGATCTCCCGGCGCGTCGGGGTCGCGATCGAGCGCGTCCGCGCGGCCGGCGAGACCGGGGACATCTCGGCCATGCTCGCGACGCTCCGCGCGATCGTGCGCGCCCGGCGGACGCGCCTCCTCCCGGGCTCCCGCCGGCTCTTCAAGATGGCGACGGACGTCGGGAAGCGGCTCGGCATGGACGAGGCGGAGCTCGAGGTGCTGGGCTACGTGGCGCGCGTGCACGACGTGGGGATGCTCGCCGTGGGCGAGGACGTCCTGGGAAGCGGGCGGCGGTGGACCGACACCGAGCACCGCCAGGTCGAGGCGCACCCGCAGGCGGGCGTGCAGATCCTCCGGCCGATCGAGTTCGCGTCCAAGGTGAACGCGATCATCCTGAGCCATCACGAGCACTTCGACGGACGAGGCTATCCGCGCGGACTCCAGGGCGAGGAGATCCCGCTCGGGGCCCGCGTGCTCGCGGTGCTCGACGCGTACGAGTCCATGGTGGCGGGGCGGCCGTATCGCGAGCCCTTCACCTCGGGCGAGGCGCTGGCCGAGATCGAGCGTTGTGCCGGCACGCAGTTCGACCCGCGCGTCGTGGCGGAGTTCGCGAGGGTGCTGGCCGAGGGCTCCGAAACGGAGCGCGGGTACCGGGATGTGGTCCGCTGAGCTGATCGCGGCCCTCGCCGCGTCGGGCGCGCTCGTCATCGAGACGCTGCGCCATCGGCACCGGTTCCGGAAGGAAACCGGGACGCTACGGAACGCCTACGACGTCGTGCGCCAGCGGAACGAGGAGCTGACGGCGGCCGCGGACGAGATGGGCCGCCTCTACCGCCATCAGCTCGCGAAGAGCCGCAAGCAGTCCGCGCGTCTCCAGAAGGTCCTCGAGACCGCCTCCGCGATCAACTCCGACCTCGCGCTCGACAAGGTGCTCCACGGGATCGTGCACGCCGTGTCCGAGGCCGTGGGGTTCCGCCTCGTGCTCCTCCGCGTGTGGAACGACCGCAAGGAGGCCTTCGAGGCACGCGCGTTCGCCGGGCTCGACCGCGGGGCCATCGAGAAGCTCGAGCGCCACGACGTGACCCGCCCCGAGTTCGAGGGCTGGCTCCGCGAGGAGTTCCGCGTGAGCCGCTCCTACTTCATCCCCCACGAGGCGAAGTTCTGGCCGGAGGGGGACGACGAGGGGTACACGCCGAACCTGGGCGAGCGGCGCAAGGGCGAGTGGCACCAGGACGACGTGCTCCTCGTCCCGCTCTGCATGAAGGACGGGACCATCGTGGGCTATCTCTCGGTCGACGATCCGGCCGACCGCCGCATCCCCTCCCGCGACGTGATCGAGACCGTGGAGATCCTCGCGGCGCACGCGGTCGCGGCGCTCCAGAACGCGACCCTCTACGAGCAGCTCGCGGAGAGCCTGCGGCAGCTCGAGGAGGCGACGGAGCGGGCGGAAGAGCTCAACGATCTCAAGGGATCCTTCGTCTCGATCGTGACGCACGAGCTCATGACGCCGCTCACCGTGATCCGCGGCAACGTGGAGCCGCTCCTCCAGAGCGTCGGCGGCGAGAATCACGACCTGCAGCGCGAATTCCTCCGCGTGATCGACGAGCAGAGCCTCAAGCTGAAGCGGCTCATCGAGTCGATCCTGGAGCTCTCCCAGCTCGAATCCGGCAAGCTCCGGATGAACCGCGAACCGGTGTCGGTGCAGGACCTCCTCGACGAGGTGCTGGGGCTCCTCAAGCCGTCGGCCGACCAGGCGCACGTGGAGATGGAAGCGACGGTCTCGCGCGACATCGTGGTGGACTGCGACCGGAGCCTGCTGCGGCGCGTCCTCCTCAATCTCGGCAGCAACGCGATCAAGTTCATGCCGGAGAGCGGAGGGCACGTCACGTTCCGCGTGGAGCCCGAGGAGCGCGGCGTCCGGCTCGAGGTCGAGGACACCGGGATCGGCCTGGCGCCCGAGGAGCTCACGAAGGTGTTCGACAAGTTCTACCAGGTCTACCGGAGCGACAGCCGGCACTACCCGGGGGTGGGGCTCGGCCTCTCGGTCGCGAAGAGCATCGTGGAGTGGCATGGAGGCGAGATCACGGTGGAGAGCGAGCGCGGGCGAGGATCCCGCTTCACGGTCCACTTGCCCCAGCAGCGGGAGCGCGCCGAGGTGATCACCCGGCCCACCTGGACCCCCGGGCACACCGTGCTCGACCACCTGACTCGGCTCACGATCGAGATGGTGTCCGAGGTCATGAACGCGCGGATCGCGTCCTTGATGCTCGTGGACGAGGAGCGCGACGAGCTCTACATCCAGGCGGCGCGCGGGCTCCGGGAAGAGATCGTGTGCGGTGCCCGGGTGAAGATGGACGACTCCATCGCGGGCTGGGTGGTGCGCCACGGAACGCCGCTCCTCGTCACGAACGTGGAGGAGGATCCGCGCTTCGGGGAGCGCCGGAACTCGCACCAGTACGAGACGAAGTCGCTCCTCTCGGTGCCGGTCAAGATCGACGGACGTGTCGTCGGGGTCATCAACATCAACAACAAGATCTCGTGCACGCCGTTCACGGAGGACGACCAGACCCTCCTTGCGTCCCTGTCGGAGCGGGTGGCACGCGCGTGGCGGCACGCGACGGAGCACGACGAGACCGCGGACCGCGTGGAGCAGACCACGAACGCGCTCTCCGCCATCATCGACAACGCGCGCCGGAGCCGGCTCAAGCTGACGTCCGGCTCGATGGCGCATCGCGCCGCCGCGCTGGCTCGCCGCCTCGGCCTCGCCGAGGAGGACGTCCAGGCGATCGCGTACGTGGCGAGCATTCACGATGTCGGGATGTCGCAGGTCGGCGTTCCCGTGCTGCACGAGCCCGGAGCGCTCGATCCGGACGCATGGGCGGAGGTGGCCCAGCACCCCGCGCGCACGGTCGAGATCGTGAAACCGATCGAGTTCCAGGAGCAGGTGGCCGAGATCATCATGGCGCACCACGAGCGGCTCGACGGGCGCGGATACCCGCGGGGGCTTCGTGGCGATCAGATCCCGCTCGGGGCCCGGATCATCGCGGTCGTGGACGCGTACGAGTCGATGACGATGGGCCGCCCCTACCGGCGGGCCATGTCCCACGACGAGGCGATCCGGGAGCTCCGGCGATGCGCCGGATCGCAGTTCGACCCGGAGGTGGTGGATGCGTTCACGCAACTGCCTGCGGCGCAAGAAGATGGCTCGATGGTGCGGACCCCGGAAGCCGCATGACGCGGCACCTGTTCTCGGGCTCCAGATGCTTGGGGAGCGGCCGATAAGAACCACAAGGAGGTGAGTCGGATGTCCAAGGGCAAGGTCCTCGTGGTCGATGACGAGATCTACATCGTCCACATCCTCGATTTCAGTCTGGGGATGGAAGGCTACGAGGTCATCACGGCACTGGACGGAGAGCAGGCGCTCGAGCGGATGAAGAGCGAGCGGCCGGACCTCGTCGTGCTGGACATCATGATGCCGAAGCTCGACGGCTACGAGGTCTGCAAGGCCATCAAGTCGAACCCGGCCACGAAGCAGACCCCCGTCATCCTCCTCTCCGCGAAGGGCCGGAACGTCGATCAGAAGCTCGGGTTCGACGTCGGCGCGGACGACTACATCACGAAGCCGTTCAGCCCCCGGAAGCTCGTGGAGCGGATCAACCAGCTCCTCGGCCAGCAGGTCACGGAGCGCCCCACGCCCTAGCGTTCCGCCGCCGTCGCGGCCGACCGCGCGCGCCGCGCGCTCCTCGTCGAAGACCCGCCGCTCTCCCCGTACTTCCCAAGCGCGGCGGGTGCTACCATCCCGCCCCGTGCCCTGGATCCGCGTCGCCGTTCCCATTCCCGTCGACGACACGTTCGTCTACGAGCTCCCCGCGGGCGAGCGCCCCGAGCCCGGACTCCGCGTGCTCGTGCCCTTCGGCCGAAGGAAGCTCCTCGGCACCGTCGTGGCCGAGGAGCTGGCCGCGCCGTCACGCGCGATCAAACCGATCGCGGGAATTCCCGAGCCGCGGCTCACCATCACGCCGGAGCTCTTCGATCTCTGCCGCTGGGTGTCGGAGTACTACCTCGCGCCCCTCGGCGAGGTGCTCCACGCGGCCGCGCCGTCGACGGCCGCTCTCCGCCGACGTGCCGCGCCCTCCGCGGGCGGGGCCGAGGACGAGCCGCACGGATGGCAAGCCTCGCCTCCACCCACACGCGCGGAGCTGAATCCGGACCAGAAGGCCGCGCTCGAAGCGCTCGAAGCCGCGCTCCGCCAGGAGATCTTCCGGCCCTTCCTCCTCCACGGCGTGACCGGGAGCGGGAAGACCGCGGTGCATCTGCACGCCGCGCACACCGCGGTGCTGGCCGGGGGCCAGGCGCTCATCCTCGTGCCCGAGATCGCGCTCTCGCCGCAGACCCTGGACTCGTTCCGGCAAGGAGGGTTCGACCGCGTCGCGCTCTACCACAGCACGCTCCGCCCCCGCGAGCGCGCGGACGTGTGGAACGGC
>DASTBC010000221.1 GCA_035712245.1 Candidatus Eisenbacteria bacterium | reverse complement strand
TTCTCGAGCTTCCGGCGCGCGGTGAACATCAACACGTGGCTCGTGCGGAACGGCTACATGACCCTGAAGAGCGACGATCCCGTGCGGGACCGGAACCTCGAGGATCTCTTCGGGCGCGGGACCTTCTGGCCCAACGTGGACTGGTCGAGGACGCGCGCGTATGCGCTCGCGCTCGGCCAGATCTACGTCAATCTCGAGGGACGCGAGCGGCACGGCGTGGTGAGGCGCGGAGCCGAGTACGAGGCGCTCCGCAAGGAGCTCGTGCAGAAGTTCGGCGACCTGCGGGACCCCGAGCAGGGCGGCGTCCGTGTCGTCCGGCGGGTCTTCACGCGGGACGAGCTCTACCGCGGTCCGTACTTCTCGGAGGCTCCGGATCTCGTGGTCGGGTTCGAGCGGGGGTATCGCGTCTCCTGGCAGACCTCGCTCGGCGGCATCCCGCCCGAGGTGTTCGAGCCGAACGAGCGCCGCTGGAGCGCCGATCACTGCTCCGTCGATCCCGCCCACGTTCCCGGAGTGCTGTTCTCGAGCCGTCCCCTGGGCAAGCCCGAGGCACGCATCATCGACATCGCGCCCACGGTCCTGAGCCGCCTCGGCGTGGCGCCCGCGAAGGACATGGACGGCGTCGATCTGGGGATCCGCTGACCGAACGCGGCGGACGGGGCGGCCTGAGGCTCGTGGAGCCTCCTTCCACGAACGGAGAGCCGGCGCGCGGCCGCTGGAAGGTCTACTGGGAGCTCGCGCGCCCCTTCACGCTCATCGCGCCGGCGCTCGGGATGTTCACGGGGAGCGTGATCGCCCTGGGAGCGCAGCCTCCGGTCCCGCTCACGCCCTGGGTCGCGGCGAAGATCGCGCTCGGGACCCTCATGGCGGCGGTGCTGAACGCGGCCTCGAACACGCTGAACCAGGTCACGGACCTCGAGGCGGACCGCATCAACAAGCCCGGGCGTCCGCTCCCCTCGGAGCGGGTGACCGCGCCCGAGGCGCTGCGGCTGGCGGGATTCCTCTACCTGCTCGCGTTCGTGCTCGCGGCCCCGGTCGGTCCCCAGTGCACGCTCCTCGCCGGGACCGCGGCCGTCCTGACCGTGCTCTACTCGGCCCCTCCCTTCCGGCTCAAGGCGGTTCCCTATCTCGCGAACGTGGTGATCGCGGTGCCCCGGGGGGTGCTGTTGAAGGTGGCGGGGTGGGCCTGCGTGCGGGACTTCGGGAGGCTCGAGCCGTGGACGATCGGGCTCGTGTTCGGGCTCTTCCTCCTCGGCGCCACGACGACCAAGGACTTCGCCGACATGCGAGGCGACGCGGCGGCCGGGTTCCGGACGCTCCCGGTGGTGCACGGCCCCCGGAGGGCCGCGTGGCTCATCGCACCCTTCCTGGTGCTTCCGTTCCTCCTGATCCCGTACGGCCTCCACGAGGGAACCCTCACGGGCCACCCGGGCCTTCTCTACGGGCTGACCGCGCTCCTGTGCGCCTGGGGCGCGTACGTGGTGTGGCTCATGGTCCGCCGCCCCGACGATCTCGCGCGCACGGAGAACCACCCCTCCTGGACGCACATGTACGTGATGATGTTCGTGGCGCAGGTGGGTTTCGCGCTGGCGTACGTGTTCCGCCCGCAGGGACCGTAGCGTTACGGGTTAAACGGGGTATCGCAATCGTGCGTCGTGTGGGTCGCGATGAGGTTGTAGTCGCTTACTCCGACCCCGCCCGCACTATCGAAGTCACACCACCACGACCGTGCGTTCGTGATCCCGATCGTTCCCGTGCAGGCGTTGAAGTCCGCCGACGTCACGGCCGTCCCCTGGTTCAGCGCCGTCCCGAGGCCGCCCACCACGTCGAAGTTCTTGATCTGAAGCGAATACGTGTTGGGTGCGCTCGCCGTGGTCAGCCGGCCGAGAATCTCGAACCCCATCACGTACACCGGGATCTTCGTGTCGTAGTGTCCCCACTTCCGCGCCGGATTCCGCGTCCCCACGCCAGGGCTCCCAGGAGTCGAGCCCGTGAACGTGATGTACGTCGTCCCGGACGCGTCGGTATCCGCGTCCGCCTCCACGCAGCGAATGTCCGGACAGAGCGGCTGCTGGTTGAACTGGCTGTTCGCGATGATCGAGTCCGCACCGACCCCGCTGAACCCCTGAGCCGGCGTCCCGCCGTTGAACAAAAGGCAGATGTCCGCCGCGGCGATCCCGGGAATCCCGTTCGAGTTCGAGTCCCGGACCATCACCTTGATCCGGGCGTTGTTCGGAAGGCTCGTCCCACCCTCGTTGTTCGGGCACCGACGGAACACGGTCGTCGCCGAGGTCCCTTCGATCGGGCTCGCCACCGTCCCGCGCTGCGGAACGTAGAACGAGGTCGAGGCGTCGGGAACGCCGGCATGGGCGGGCGGCACGGCGAACGCGATCAAGCCCAGGATCGAAAGGCCCGTGAGTGAGAGGTTCCGGGTTCCATTCATCGTGATTCCTCCCGCGCCCCAGTTTGGGTCTCGTTCAGTCCGGCCGTCCAGGGTGTCCGCGTTGCCGACGCGCTGCCGAAACATACGGGCAGGAGCTGGTGGAACGCGCGGCACTGGGAAGGGGGGACCCGAGCCGCTGGCTTGGGCGGCGAGCGGGGATCCCCCGCTCACCGTCTCATTGCCTCGTTACGGGTTCTGCGGGGAATCGCAGTCGTGCGTCGTGTGCGTCGCGATCAGGTTGAAGTCTGAAGCTCCGATCCCGCCCGCACTGTCGAAATCACGCCAGTACGTCAGTGCGTTCACCACTCCGATGTTGTTCGCAATCGCGTTGAAGTCCGCCGACGTCACCGCCTCGCCCTGGTTCAATGCCGTCCCAAGGCCGCCCGTGTGGTCGTAGCTCTTGATCACGAGCACATACGTGTTCGGAGCGCTCGCCGTCGTCAATCGGCCCAAGAGCTCGAACCCGAGCACGTACACCGGTATCTTCGAATCGAAGTGTCCCCACTTCCGTCTCGGATCCCGCGTCCCGACGCCACACTGACCCGGCGTAGAACCCGTGAACGTGATGTAGGTGGTCCCCGTCGCGTCTGTGTCGCAGTCCGCCGGTATGCTCCGGAGATCCGGACAAAGCGGCGACTGGTTGAACTGCGAGTTCGAGATGATCGAGTCTGCTCCTACCCCGCTGAATCCCTGGGCCGGTGTGCCGCCATTGAACAGCAAGATGATGTCCGCCGCGGCAATCCCAGGAACCCCGTTCGAGTTCGAGTCCCGGACCACCACCTTGATTCGAGCGTTGTTCGGAAGGCTCGTCCCACCCTCGTTGTTCGGGCAGGCACGGAACACGGTCGTCGCCGATGTCCCCTCGATCGGGCTCGCCACCGTCCCGCGCTGCGGCACGTAGAACGAGGTCGAGGCATCGGGAACGCCGGCATCGGCGGCCGGCGGCGCGATCGCGATCACCCCGAGGACCACGAGACCGGTGCATGATCGCTTCCACGTCGTACGCATGATGACTCCTCCTGCTCCCCAGCGTGAGTCTTGTCCGGGCATGCCACCGCGCAGCGTCCTTGTCTTGTATCAAAAAGGGCGGTGCCGGCTACACCGGCACCGCCCTCGAGTCGGCGGCACTGGAAGGGGGAGGACCTGAGCCGCGCTCTTCGGCGGCGGGTAGGGATTCCCCGCCTACCGCCTCACTGCATCGTTACGGGTTCTGCGGGGAATCGCAGTCATGGGTCGTGTGCGTCGCGATCAGGTTGAAGTCCGAAGCTCCGATCCCGCCCGCACTGTCGAAATCACGCCAGTACGTCTGCGCGTTCACCACTCCGATGTTGTTCGCAATCGCGTTGAAGTCAGCCGACGTCACCGACGATCCC
>DASTBC010000220.1 GCA_035712245.1 Candidatus Eisenbacteria bacterium | reverse complement strand
CATGATCTCCTCGAGCGCCTCCCGCGAAGGCCGCACGCGCTCGAGCGGCAGCGACGCGAGCGGCTCCGGCACCAGTCCCAGGTCCGCGTCCAGCGCCTGCTTCTCCCGATCCAGGTAGAGGAGCCCCGTCACGATCCGGTTCATCCGCCGCCCGTCCTCGATCACGTCGAGCGATCCCTTGCGATCGGTCGGATCGAAATCCAGTTCGAGCTTCTTCAAGAGGACCTTCGAGCCGTCGTGGAGCGACACCTCGCGGGTCTCGCCCGGCTCGTAGTCGATCTCGATGTTCTCGTGGTGCGGCACGAACGTGATGTCGTGGAGCGGCGCATCGTGCTCCTTCACGACGGTGTAGCTCTTGGAAGAGCCCTCGTGGTTGTTGAAGGTCACGCAGGGGCTGATCACGTCGAGGACCGCCGTGCCGCGGTGCGAGAACGCGGCCTGCAAGAGGGGGCGGAGCTGCTTCGGATCACCCGAGAACGAGCGCGCCACGAACCCACACCCCAGCTCGATCGCGATCGCGCAGAGATCGATCGGCATGAACTCGTTCACGTCCCCGGATTTGGCGCGGCTCCCCACGTCGGCCGTGGCGGAGAACTGGCCCTTCGTGAGCCCATAGACGCCGTTGTTCTCGATCACGTACACGACCGGCACGTTGCGCCGGATCAGGTGGCAGTACTGGCCGAGCCCGATGGACGCGCTGTCTCCGTCTCCGGACACGCCCAGGAGGATGAGCTCGCGGTTCGCGAGGTGCACACCGGTCGCGACGGAGGGCATCCGGCCGTGCACGGCGTTGAACGCGTGCGAGCGGCCGAGGAAGTACGCGGGCGTCTTGCTGGAGCAGCCGATGCCCGAGAGCTTGGCCACCCGATGCTGCTCGAGGCCCAGGTCGAACGCCGCCTGGATGATGCTCCCGGTGATCGCGTCGTGGCCGCAGCCGGGGCAGAGCGTGGATTTCGAGCCCTTGTAGTCGGCGGCGGTGAGGCCGATCCGGTTCGTCGCCGCGGGACGCGGAGCTCCCGCGCCGCCGGCCGCGCCGGCGCCGGGGCTTCCGGGCTTCACGGGAGTCGCGCTCATCGTGCCGCCACCTCCGCGCGCTCGCGGCTCCGCACGCCGTCGATCACGGTCTGGGCGTCGATCGGAAGCCCGTCGTAGTGGAGGACCGAGCGGAAGCGTCCGGCCCACTGCGGGTACTCCATGCGAAGGAGCGACGCCATCTGGGCGTCCCGGTTCTGCTCGACCACGTACAGGCGCTCGTGCGATTCCACGAAACGGCGGATCTCCTCGGAGAAGGGATACGCCCGGAGGAGGAGGTACGAGGTCCCGATCCCGTCCTCGCGCAGGCGGTCTCGCGCCTCTCCCATGGCGTGATGCGTGGATCCGAACGCGATCAAGCCCACGGCCGAGCCCTTCTCCTCCTCGACCTGGGGCTTCGGCACCAGGGTCCGCGCGGTGTCGAACTTCCGCGCGAGCCGGTCCATCACGCGCGGATAGGTCTCGCTGCTCTCCGTGTACCGCGCCTGCTCGTCGTGCCCGGAGCCCCGCGTGAAGTACGCGGCGAGCGGATGCGCCGTGCCGGGAAGCGTGCGGTAGGGGATCGCGTCCCCGTCGACGTCGCGGTACCGCTCGAACTTGCCCACGCGCTCGAGATCCTCGGCGCTCAGGACCTTCCCGCGATCCCACGGCTTCTCGGGATAACGGAAGGGGTCCGACATCCATGTGTTCATCCCGATGTCGAGATCGGACATCACGAACACGGGCGTCTGGAGCCGGTCCGCCAGGTCGAAGGCGAGCATGCCGTACTCGTAGCAGTCCTCGACGGTCGCGGGGAGGAGCATCACGTGCTTCGTGTCTCCGTGCGAGAGGAAGGCGACGGTCAGGAGATCGGCCTGCGACGTGCGCGTGGGGAGCCCGGTGCTGGGCCCGATCCGCTGGATGTCCCAGATCACCGCCGGGATCTCGGCGTAGTAGGCGTAGCCGGTGAACTCGGTCATCAACGAGAGCCCGGGTCCCGACGTCGTCGTCATCGCGCGCGCGCCCGCCCAGGACGCGCCGAGGACCATGCCGATCGCGGCGATCTCGTCCTCCGCCTGCACGACGGCGAACGTGGCCTTCTTCGTCACCGGGTCGCGGCGGTACCGGTCGAGAAATCCCTCGAGCTGCTCCGCCAGGCTGGAAGAAGGCGTGATCGGATACCACGAGACGAACGTGACGCCGCCGAACACGGCGCCCATCGCGCCCGCCTGGTTCCCGTCGATCAGGATCTTGCCCTCGGTGCGGTCCATCCTCCGCGCCTGGAAGGGGGGACGCGCGACGTTCGCCGCCGCGTACTCGAGCCCCGCCTGGACCGCCGCGCGGTTCATCTCGAGCGCCTTCTTCTTCCTTCCGAGCTGCGCCTCGAGCGCCCGGTCCACCTCCTCCGGATCGATCCCGAGGAGCCACGCGACCACGCCCACGTAGACCATGTTCACGACGAGCTTGCGGAGCTTCACGTCCGCGACGATCGGCTCCACCAGCTTCGAGAAGGGGATCGTGACGAGGGTGCGATCCGCGGGAACCTTGGGGGCGAGCGCGCCTTCGTTGAGGAGGATGAGGCTCCCCGGGCCCATCGCCGCGACGTCCGCGAGCGAGGTCTCCGGGTTCATGGCCACGAGCACGTCGTAGCGCTTGTGGCGCGCGACATAGCCCCGGTCGTCCACCCGAATCGTGAACCAGGTGGGGAGCCCCGCGATGTTCGAGGGGAAGAGGTTCTTCCCGGAGACGGGGATCCCCATCTGGAAGAGCGCGCGCAGCAGCGTGTTGTTGGCGGTCTGGCTCCCGGAGCCGTTGACCGTGGCCACGTGGATCGTGAAGCGGTTGTCTCTGGGCGACAAGGGTTTCTCTCGGTCCGAAGGTCGTGTGGGGCGTCGCGCCAGGGCGGCGCCGGTGGCGGCATCCTCCCATTTCTACCCCGGCCCGGTCAAGCGGAGCCGGGACGGAAATTCCCCTTTAACTTCTTTTGGATGCGGGCGTTGCGCCAGCGGTTCCCCTCTCCCGCATGCGGTTCTTTCGCTTGACCGGACCGGAAACCGCATCAAAACTGTGACGATGGCCACGCGCGGACTCACCGTACCCGAGCCCTACCTCGAGCTCGACGACGCGACGATCGCTTCCCGGATCCGGGAGGCGAAGCGCGCGCTCGGCTCCTCGCTCGTCGTCCTGGGGCACCACTACCAGCGGGACGACGTCATCGAGCACGCCGACATCACGGGAGACTCCTACAAGCTCGCCCGGCTCGGAGCCGAGCGCAAGGACGCGGCGTGGATCGTCTTCTGCGGCGTCCACTTCATGGCGGAGAGCGCGGACATCCTCCGCCAGCCGCATCAGTCGGTCCTCCTTCCCGACATGAACGCGGGCTGCTCCATGGCCGACATGGCGCGGAACGACGACGTGCTCGACGCGGGGGACGCCCTCGACGGGCTCGGCATCACGTACATGCCGGTGACGTACATGAACTCGACCGCCGAGCTGAAGGCGTTCTGCGGCGAGCGGGGCGGCGCCGTGTGCACGTCCTCGAATTGCCGGGCCGTGTTCGAGTGGGCGTTCGCCCAGCGGCCCACGATCTTCTTCTTCCCGGACGAGCACCTCGGGCGGAACACCGCGATCCAGATGGGGATCGCTCCGGAGCAAATCCTGGTCTGGGATCCGTTCCGTCCGCTGGGCGGACTCACGGAGGAGCAGATCCGCGCCGCCAAGGTGATCGTGTGGAAGGGGTGCTGCTCGGTCCACACGAAGTTCCAGGTCCGCCACGTCGAGGAGCGTCGGGGCGAAGACCCGTCGGTGAAGATCCTGGTCCATCCGGAGGTGCCGCACGAGGTGGCGCGCGTGGCGGATCTCGTGGGCTCCACGGAGTTCATCATCCAGACCCTGCGCGAGGCCCCGCCCGGATCGAGCTGGGCGGTCGGAACCGAGTACCACCTCGTCCAGAGGCTTGCGAAGACGATGCCCGAGAAGCGCATCGTGATTCTCTCGAAAGACTTCTGCATGTGCGCTACCATGTATCGCATCTCGCCGCAAAATCTGTTGTGGGCGCTCGAGAGCATCCTCTCGGGGGAACCCGTGAACATCGTCCGGGTGCCCGAGTCGACGAAGCGGTGGGCGAAGACGGCGCTCGACCGCATGCTCCAGGTCCGCTAGGACCCTCGATTCGGAGGTAGGGAAGATGGCGTACGAGATCGTGAAGAACATCTGCGAGGGAGAGAGCTCCTGCGTGGATGTTTGCCCCGTCGACTGCATCAAGAAGGGCGAGGGGGAGAACGCCAAGGGGACGGGCTGGTACCTCATCGTGGCCGAGGACTGTGTGAGCTGCAACGCGTGTCTGGAAGCCTGTCCCGTCGAAGGGGCCATTCTCCCCGATTAGCTCCCGAGCCCTCCGCTTCCTCGCCGCGCTCGTCCGGTACCGGGACGTCCATTACGCCCGGCGGCTCCTCACCCGCGCGGCCGGTAACCTGAAGCTCGTCCTGGGCTCGCTGGGGGCCCATTACATCCGGATCCGGCCGTATGAGGACTTCGGCGGCGTGCCGAGCGGCGTCGCGTGCGAGCGACTCGTGCTCGGTCCTCAGCCCGCCGGCTTCGTGCGCGTGAACCTGATCCCGTATCACCTGGCGCTGCCCGAGGTCGATGGCCGCTCGGTTCTGGACGTGGGGACGAACGAAGGGGCCGGCGCCGCGCTCTTCGCCACACGAGCCCGCGAGGTCTGCGGACTCGATCGGTCGGAGGACGCGATCCGCGCCGCGCGCGAACGCCACCGACGGTCCAATCTACGGTTCCTCGTGCACGACGCCGGCACCCCGCTCCCGTTCCCGGATGCATCCATGGGCGTGGTGTTCTCGAGCGAGGTGATCGAGCATCTCCCGTCGGGCGAGCCGCTCCTCCGATCGGCGGCGAGGGTTCTCGAGCCGGGCGGCGTCCTCCTGCTCAAGACTCCGAACGACGACTACAACCGGCTCGAGAACCGCCTGAACCCGCACCACGTGAACTCCTACACGGCAACACGTCTCGAGGCGGAGCTGCGCCGGCACTTCACGGACGTCGTGATCGAGGGGATCACCTACGACGTGACGCTCGACGCGACCCCCGAGCCGATGCCGGACGGGCCGGAGGATCCCATCGCGAGCCCCTACCGGTTCGGAGATCCCATCCGGATCGACCGGGCGGTGGTGGTCCGC
>DASTBC010000219.1 GCA_035712245.1 Candidatus Eisenbacteria bacterium | reverse complement strand
GTCGAGGGCGACTTCACGATGGGCGGGACGATCAACTGGAACGGGATCGTGATCTGTCTCGGGGACGCGGACGTGGTCGGAGGCGGCTCCGACAAGAACATCGTGGGGGCGCTCGTCGTCCAGGGCGAGCTGGCCGGCAGCTCGGCGATCAACGGAAACATCAAGGTGCTCTATTCGAGCGAGATGATCGCGAAGCTGAACGCCTTGACGCAGTACGAGGTTTCGTCCTGGATCGATCAATGAGGCCCGAACCGAGGCGGACGGCTCCCTACTGGTAGAGCCAGTAGTGGAACGGCGTGTAGTCTCTCCCGACGCCGACTCTCCCGAACGCCTCGCCTTCGCGCTCCCTCCGGATCCGGAATTCCGGCCGCTCGCGTGTCAGGAGCCCTCCGGGGATCGCGATCCGGGGCTCGATCCAGACGCTCTCCGAGCGCGCGATGCTCCACGTCCCCGCCGGTTTCCCATCGACCTCGACCCGGAGGCGGCTCGGGTACCATGCGTCCGTGCGCATCACGAGGACGAGATCGCGTCCGGGTGTGACCGAAGCCTCGAACCGCTCGTCGCCCCGCAGGATCCGTCCCGCGTCGGTCACGGGCCTCGTCCGCACGTCCGCGTAAGCGTAGCGCCGCAGCACGTCCTTCGCCTCGGGCTCGGCGCTCCAGGCGTGCCGGCGCTCTCCCTCGAGCCATGCGTGGTCCAGCTCGTCCACCACCCGTTTGGCGCGCAGCTCCGGCGCGTCCGTTCGCACCGGGCGATCGGTCGGCCGCACGTCGATCCAGGACGCCGGATAGACCACCTTCGTCACGCCGCCGGCGATCGTGTTGAAGGCGAGCGTCGCGCGGTAGCTCTCCGGCCCCAGGATCCCGCTCTCCGTCCAGTACGGAAACCACTCCGGATAGATCGCGAAGTAGGTGGGGAGCCTCTTCTCGGGAAGGCGCCTCAGGTGCTCGAAGAGGCAGCCGAGCCCGGAGCGGTAGACCGGCGCGAATCCGGCCGTGGTGAGCCCGACCAGGTCGACGGTGGAGCGGCGGCCGTAGTAGGCGATCGCGCCGGCGTCGTTCAGGCCCACGATCGCGTCCTTCGGGAGATTGGCGTCGATCCACCGTCCGGTCGCGACCTGCTGGTGCAGGATGTTCTCGCAGTTGTGTCCGTAGAACCGGATGATCTCGCCGTTCGCGCGCACGAGGAGGGGAAGCCATGCGGCGAGGGGCGCCGCCAGCGCGAGGGCCGCCGCGCCCACCGCGACCGGTCCCGGGACGCGCCCGCGGGCGAACCAGGCGAGCCGTCCCCACCCCGCGGCGTAGACGAGGAGCACCAGGGGCAGGAGGCCCTGCTGGTACCGGAACATGTGCACCTGCCAGAAGACCGGGATCGAGTTGACGACGATCCCGGCCAGGACGAGCAGGATCAGACCGGTGCCTCCGGGCCACGGCCTCCGCCGCGGAACGAAGGCGAAGAGAACGTAGAGCGCGATCCCGGCGGCGCTCGGCAGGATCATCCGCGGAAGGGGGCCGGTGCGGTCGTCGAGCAAGAACTGCGTCAGGTAGCACGTCGCGATGTCCCGCCAGATCGTGGGTGCGTTCGTGACGTACTCGGTCCGCGTCTCCCGGTAGGGCTCCGAGAAGATCGACTTCGCCTGCGAGCTGGTCGACTCGATCGTCCCCGACACGGCGAGGTTGACCAGGAAGGGAAGCGCGCCCGCGACGAAGGGAAGGAGAAGCCGTGCCGCGGCTCCCGTTCTGGAGTTCGGCGACGGCGTCGCGCTCCCCGTCTCGCCGTCCTGGCGCTCGCGTCCCGCGCGCCACGCGTCCCATGACATCAGAAGGCCGAACACGAAGCAGAGGATCGCCCCCTCCGGACGGCTCAGCGCGAGGGCGAGGAGCCACCACGGGAGCCGTCGGAAGCGCGCCGTCAGCCGCTCGTCGAGATACACGGAGACCGACGCGAGGAGAACGGTGCCGTAGAGCGGGATCTCCATTCCGCTCAGGTATCCCCAGAGAAGGTGCGGGCTCACGAGGAAGAGAAGGAGCGCGAGCGCGCCTCCCACGAGGCCGCCCAGCCTCGCTCCGAGGCGCGCCATGAGGAGCGCGCTGGCGAGGAATCCCACGATCCCGAGCGCGAGCGCCCACGCGACGCAGAGCTCCGGACCGAGACGGAGGAGGTGCGGCGGGAGGAGGAGGAGCGGCCAGCCGAGGCTCGTGGCGCCGGTCGTGGGCTCGTTCCCCGGCGTGTAGACGAAGGGATGACCGTCGGCGATGGCGCGCGAGTACTGGAGGTAGATGAAGCTGTCGTCGAGCGGGAGCGAGATTCCCCCGCCCGTGATCTCGAGCTCCGTCCGGAGGACGCGCGCGACCTGGAACGCGGTCACGCCGAGGACGAGGAGGACGAGCAGGAGGCGCGCGTGGCGCCCGAGCGCGGCCGGCAGGGCGCGGATCATGGCGCGGGCTCCACGAGGCGCACGCGGAAGAGGGGCAGCTGGGGCAGCCCGACCGGCTCCGTTCGGAAGACGGGCGCGAGACCCGGATCGTCGCGCACGAGATAGACCGGCCGTTTCCGGATGTTCCGGGCGACGATCCGGTTCAGGAGCACGTCGAGGTCGTCGTTGCCGGGCGGGACGCCGAGCCCGGGATAGCGCTTCGCGAGGTGGAGCCGGTACCACTCCCAGACGAGGAGGTACTTGTACGCCACGACGAGGTCCGGATGCGATCTCCGGAACTCGGTCGCCTTGTAGAACCAGAGCGCGAACGTCCTCCCGTCGTACTCGCTCACGATGAGCGCGTTCGGCTCGACGGCCTCGAGGCTCCGGCGCGCGTACACGTAGGGAACGAGATCCGTGGAGGCGTCCACCTCGGGCCAGGTACGCGCCGCGCCCCAGAGGACGAGTCCCGACGCCGCCACCGCGAGCGCGCCACGGGCGCCGCTCGAGCGCACCAGGCTCCACAGCCCGGCCAGCCCCGCGCCGGCGAGCGCGCAGGCGACGTACGCGACGGGCATCCAGTAGCCCACGTCGTCCACGATCGAATATGCCGAAAGGAGCGTCCCCGAGGCGAGGAGCGCGGCGAGCCCGGGGAGCAGTGGCCCGATCCAGCCGCGTTCCGCGCCCTCCGCCGGCCGCCCGCGCGACCGGAGCGCGAGCGCCGCGCACGCCACGAGTCCCGCTCCGAGGAGGAGGAGTCCCGTCCCGAAGTCGACCGGCCAGCGTCCGGGGACCAGGTGGGCGAGCGCCTCGGGAAGGCTCCGCTCGAAGAAGTTCCGGGCGTACTGGGCTCCGGTCAGCACCCACCAGAGCCGCTCGGCGGTGTTCGGAACTCCCCAGCTGAACTCCGGCCCACGGGACGCCCGGATCGGAAGATAGAGGTCGAGCGAGACCCCCCAGAGTACGAGAAGGAGCAACAGAACGATGCCCGCGAAGCCGATCTTCCGGGAAACGACGCGCCGCCCCGCCGCGACCAGCAGGGCCGGGGCCGCCGCGAGGATCAGGAGATGGTTGGCGAGCCCGAGTCCGAGAAGGTACGCGGACAGGAAGAGCCACCGCGCGCTTCCGGTCCGGTCCGCGCGGGCGATGGCCCAGAGGGACGCGCCGAGGATGGCCACGTTCAGCGTGTAGACCTCGGCGAGCACGCTCTGGCTCCAAGCGCCGCGCGAGAACGCGTAGAGGAGCGCGCCCAGGACGGCCCCGAACACGGCCGCGGATGGGCCGAGGGCTCTCGGCGCGAGCTCGAGGATCCAGCGCGCGAGGAAGTAGACGCTCGCGGCGCCCGCGAGCGCGGAGACGAGATTGATCCGGTACGCGACGGAGCCGAGAGGGACCAGGCTCGCGACGCGGCCGAGCACGACGTAGAGCGGGTACCCGGTCGGATGCGGGATTCCGAGCGTCGCGGACGCGACGAGGAGATCGCCCGAGTCCTCTCCGTGATTCCGCCACGTGACCGTGGGGGAGAGGGTGACGGCGTAGACCCAGAGCGCGGCGAGCGCGGCGACCCATGCGGCGCCGTGGGCGTAGCGGGGCATCGGCGGGGAACCTAGCAGAAGCGCGTGCGAAACGCACGAAGGGCCGGGGTGGCTCGCGCAAAGCGCGGTGCGCGCGGGAGCACGCCGTAACGCGTTCAAGGCTAAAGGCTTCACGTTGCAGGTGATGCCGCTCGTGGCATGGAAGCTGCTCGATCCAGCCGCGACGGTCCCCGGCCGAAGTCGGTTCCGGGGGACGGCAATCCCACCTCCAATCGGAGCGCGCATGTTCGGCAAGAAGAAGAGCACGATCGGCCTCGACATCGGGTCGAGCTCGATCAAGGTGGTGGAGATCGCGCGGGACCGCACCGGCGACCGTCTGGTCAATTACGGAATCTCCGAGCCTCTCTCCGAGGCCATCGTCGACGGCGAGATCATGGACCGCCAGATGGTCCACGAGGCCATCACCAACCTGATGGAAGCTCGCCAGATCAAGTGCAAGAACGTGGTGACCGCCGTCTCCGGCCGCGCCGTCATCGTGAAGAAGATCCTCATGGACCGCCTCAACGAGGAGGACGCCAAGGAGGCGATCCAGTGGGAGGCCGAGCAGCACGTCCCGTACGACATCAACGACGTGTCGCTCGACTTCCAGATCATCAATCCCAACGTCGACCAGAAGAAGATGCAGGTCCTGCTCGTCGCGGCGAAGAAGGACATGGTGGCGAACCACGCCGACATCATCCGCGAGGCCGGACTCCAGCCGTCGATCATCGACGTGGACTCGTTCGCGATCCAGAACGCCGTCGAGGCGAACTACGACCTCGCGCCCGGCGAGACGGTCGCGCTCCTGAACATCGGGGCGGAGATCACGAACCTGAACATCGTCCGGGACTCGATCCCCCACTTCACGAAGGATCTCTCGGTGGGCGCGAACTCGTTCGTCGAGGGAATCCAGCGCCGGCACAACGTGAGCCAGGCGGACGCGATGAGCGCGCTGCGGGGGCACAACGAGGGCGGCATCGACGTGGCGTCGATCGTCCAGGCCACGTGCGAGGACCTCTCGGTGCAGATCGATCGCGCGATCGCCTTCCTCAAGTCCGCGGGCGACGCGGACCGCGTGGACCGGATCCTCGTGTCCGGCGGGAGCGCGCGCGTGCCCAGCCTGGCGGACGTGCTCGCGGCGCGGCACCAGGTGCCCGTGGCCATCGTGAATCCCGTGCAGAGGCTCTCGTACGATCCGGGACTCTTCGGCGGCGACGCGCCGGAGAGCGTGGCCCCGGTCCTGACCGTCGCCGTCGGCCTCGCGCTGCGATAGAGGGGGATCCATGATTCGCATCAACCTGCTGCCCAGGGAAGAGCGCCAGCAGAAGCGCAGCTTCCAGCTCCCGAAGATGGGCGCGATCGTGCCGGTCCTCGTCCTGGTCGGCGTCGTCGCGCTCTTCGGCGCGTTCTCGGTGATCCAGACCCTCCAGGTCGGGCGGCTGAAGGCGGACATCGCGCGCGCCAAGGCGGACGCCGAGAAGCTGCGGCCCCAGATCCAGACGATCCAGGAGCTCACGCAGAAGCGCGAGGAGCTCCAGCGCCGGCTCGGCGTGATCAGCACGCTCGACAAGAACCGGCTCATCCGGGTGAAGCTCGTGGACGAGCTCTCCCGCTGCGTTCCCGATCACCTCTGGCTCTCGAACTACGAGGAGGTGGGGACGGACCAGGTGAAGATCGACGGCGTCACCTTCTCCAACCTCCTCGTCGCGGACTTCATGTCGCGGCTCGAGGCCTCGCCGCTCTATGGCGAGGTCGACCTGGTCGTGGCGGAGAAGGGGACGATCGACCAGCGCAACGTGGTGAAGTTCACGGTCACGGCCAAGATGACCCTCCAGTCGGCGACCTCGGCGCAGGCGCCGGCGGCGACCTCCTGACGGGCGGGGGAGAGCGATGGACCTGAAAGATCCGAAGAATCAGAAGCTGGTCCTGGTGGGCATGGGCATCGTCGCCCTCGTGTACCTCTACATCTTCGCGGACTTCGTGCCGTTCAACTACAAGGCGCGCTCCAAGGAGATCGGCGGCCTGAAGGCCGAGTACACGAAGGAGATGAACGAGCTCACGAAGGCGCAGCAGCTCGTGAACCGGCTGCCGGAGCTCAAGAAGGAGTTCGCGCTCCTGAACCAGCGCTGGGCGGTCGCGCAGGAGCTCCTGCCCACGCAGAAGGAGGTCGCGAGCCTGCTCCGCAAGGTGACGATCGCGGGCCAGGAGTCGGGCGTGAAGTTCGTGCTCTTCAAGCCGGGCACGCCGAACCCTGGGGCGGACTTCACCGAGAACCCGGTGCAGGTCACCGTCACCGGCGGCTTCCACCGCGCCGGGGCGTTCCTCGGAGAGATCGCGGAGCTCTCGCGGCTCGTGAACGTGTCGCAGCTCCGGGTGAAGGGGTTCGAGAAGGGGGATCTGGACGACACCGTCCAGGCGGAGTTCGTCGCGACCGCATACACGCTGGCCGAGGGGAAACCCAATGAACCTGCCAAGCAGCCTGGCGCTGCCGCAAAGTAAGCTCTTCCAGAGCCGGATCGTTCAGCTGGTCCTGCTCCTGGTCGTCGCCGCGCTCGGCGTCGGCGTGTACACCTTCACGCGTCCCGTCGCCCCGGTGAAGGCTCCGACGGTGGCCACGTCTCCGGCGGCCGTCGCGACGCCGCGGCGCGAGGCGCCGGTCATGGTCGGACCTCCCGCGCCGGCGTGGGTGGAGCGCGAGGCTCCGCCGCCTCCGGCGAGCGCTCCCGCGGCCGCGGTCCCGGCTCCGCCCGTCGCCACCAGTCCCGCGCAGGCCGGTGCCGTTGCGGGAACTCAGGCCGCGCCCCTCGGCGCGGCGGGCGTGCCCGGCGTCTCCGGCGCCGCGGTCGAGGCGCCCCAGTCGCTCGACGCCAGCGTCCTCTTCGCGCGCGAGCAGTACGTGTACACCAGCGCGACGCGACGCGATCCCTTCCTCTCCCTCCTCGACGGGAAGTTCCAGAGCGACGGTGAGGGAGCGCTCGTCGACGTGGGGGACATGCACCTGGTGGGCATCATGTGGGGCTCGGCGGACAAGTTCGCGCTCGTGGAGGACAGCCGGGGACGGGCCTACGTGCTCCGCGTCGGCGACCCGGTCGTGAACGGCTACATCTCCGGAATCTCGAAGATGGACCTGCAGGTGGTCCAGAACGCCTTCGGAGAATCCCAGACGCTGTCGATCCAACTGAAACCGAAAGAGGGTGACAAGAATGCGACTCGAAACTAGCGGAACGCGCACGGGTCGCCGCGCGGGGCTCGTCGCGGCGCTCGGGTCCTGCCTCCTCCTTCTCGCCTCGCCCGCGTTCGCGGCGGTGGTGAAGAGCATCTCGCTCAAGGATGCCGGCACCGGGACGCAGGTGATCGTGGAAGCCGACGGGCCCGTGAACTACCACGACTTCACCCTCGAATCGCCGGACCGCATCGTGCTGGACTGTCCGGGCACGACGCTCGCGTTCACGGAGCGCACCTGGGCGGGCCGGGAGAACTCTCCCGTGAAGTCCGTCCGCGCGACGGAGATGGGCTGGGGCAAGGACACCGGGTCGCGCATCGTCGTCGACCTGGCCGCGCCCGCCTCCTACGGCGTGAGCGCCGTGGGGAACAGCATCATCCTCGCCGTGGAGGCTCCGGCCCCCGCGCCGCCGCCGGCTCCGGCCGCCTCCGCGTCCGAGCGGAGCGGCTCGCCCTCGTTCACGCCGGGAGTCACGAGCAGCGGCGGGGACGGCGACAACCGGCGGATCTCCCTGGACGTCCAGGGCGCCGAGGTCGAGACCGTGCTCCGCAGCATCGCGGAGTTCAGCGGCAAGAACATCGTCGCGAGCAAGGAAGTGAAGGGCACCGTGTCGCTCCGGCTCCGGAACGTGCCGTGGCGCCACGCCCTCGACATCGTGCTCCGCACGCAGTCGCTGGGCTCGATCGAGCGGGGCTCGACGATCGTGATCTCGAACCTCGAGACGCTTCGCAAGGAAGAGCTGGAGCGGCGCACGGCGGAGCGGGCCCAGGAGGAGCTCCTTCCTCTCTATACGCGCATCGTCCCCGTGAGCTACGCCAACTCCGAGGAGATGGCGAAGTCGGTCGAGAAGACCCTCACGAAGCGGGGCCACATCGAGGTGGACAAGCGGACGAACTCGCTCCTCGTGACGGACATCGAGGAGCGTCTCGACACGGCCGAGTCGATGATCCGGAGCCTCGACACGCGGACCCCGCAGGTCGAGATCGTGGCGCGGCTCGTCGACGTGGACCACGCGACCAGCCGCTCGCTGGGGATCGACTGGAACCTCAACAATCTGGACATCGGCGATGCCGGCGCCCGTGAGGGAATCAGCGTCACCCCCGGAAACGTGCCGCAGCCCGCCGGAACCCTGCGGTTCGGGACGGTGAAGGGCTTCGGGTCGATCGACGCGACCCTGACCGCCCTCGAGACGCAGAACAAGGCGAACATCATCTCGAATCCACGGATTACCACCGTCAACAACCGCGAGGCCTCGGTCGTGGTCGGCCAGCAGATCCCGCTCATCGTGCAGGACTTCGCCGGGAACGCGGTCACGCAGCTCACCACGATCGGCATCAAGCTGAGCGTGACGCCCCACATCAACGTGGGCAACAAGATCACGATGGACGTCCACCCCGAGGTCTCGGACCTCTCGTCCCAGGCCACGGTGCAGGGCGGCATCATCATCAACACGACGATGGCCGACACGCGGGTCATGGTGGACGACGGGCAGACCGCGGTCATCGGCGGACTCATCCGCAGCAACGAGAGCGTGACCGAGCGCGGCGTGCCGGTCCTCATGGACCTGCCGCTCCTGGGGATGCTCTTCAAGTCGAACACGACCGTGAAGCAGAAGCGGGAGCTCCTGATCTTCCTCACGCCGAAGATCCTGGGCGAGACGACCGCTTCGAGCGAATAGGCGCGGCGGGGGACGCTTCCGCGTCCCGCTCGCCGTGGTATCCTGCGGGGCCTTCCCGAGATCGGGAGGGCCCCGTTGTCGTCGGACCCTGGAGGATCGGCTCACGGCCTGGATCGCGCTGATCGGCCTGTCGGGGGCGGGGAAGACCGAGGTCGCTCCCCTCGTCGCGTCGCGGCTCGGGCTCACGGCGGTCGACCTGGACGCTCTCGTGGAACGCGAGACCGGCACGAGCGTGGCGGCGCTGATCGAGACGAGAGGCGAGTCCGCGTTCCGCGCCGCGGAATCCGGGGCGCTCCGTGACGCGCTGAGCGGCGAGGGTACGGGACGGAGCGGAGTGATCGCGATCGGCGCGGGCGCTCTCGGGAGCGCCGAGAACCGGGAACGCCTGCGCGCGGGCGCGTTCGTCGTGTGGCTTCGCGTGGAGCCCCGGACCGCCGCGCGCCGGGTGGGGCCAGGCGGCGCCGAGGCGAGGCCGCTCGTGCGCGAGGAGCCCGAGCGGAAGCTTCGCGAGCTCCTCGAGGCGCGCGCCGGGACGTACCGGGCCGCCGCCGACGCGGAGGTCGACACCGAGGGGCGAACGATCGCCGAGGTGGCGGAAGCGGTCGTGGCCGCCTGGGAGGCGGGATCGCGGTGGGGCTCGTCCGCATCGTAGGAGGGGCCCTCCGCGGGCGACGCCTCTCGGTTCCCGAGCGCGGCGTTCGTCCCACGTCGGAGCGGGCCCGCGAGGCGATCTTCGACATCCTGGGGCCGCGGCTCGTGACGGGGGCCCGGGTGCTGGATCTCTACGCGGGAACGGGTGCGCTCGGCATCGAGGCCTTGAGCCGCGGCGCGCGGTCGGCGGACTTCGTGGAGAAGAGCCCCGAGATCGCGCGGCGCCTCGCGCGCAACCTGCGCGAGCTGGGGTTCGGCGAGGAAGCGCGCGTGCACGAAGGCGATCTGGACCGGGCCGAGCTGCCGGGCCACCTGAGCGGCACCTGGCGGCTCGTCTTCCTCGATCCGCCGTACGACGGAGACGCCGGCCCGCGCTGGGTGGAAGCGCTCGCGCGCGCGTCGTGCCTCGACCCGGACGGCATCGTGATCTACGAGCGGAGAAAGGGAGCGAGCGCTCCCTCGCCTTCCGCGTTCACTCTCGCGACCGAGCGGACGTACGGGGACACGACGGTCGCGTTCTACCGTGCGGGCGGCCCCCCGGGGGCGCCCGGAGAAGGAGAGCCATGAGGAGCGCCGTGTTCGCCGGCACGTTCGACCCGGTCACGAACGGTCACCTGGACCTCATGCGTCGCGCGCTCGGCGTGGTGGACCGTCTCACCGTCGCGGTGGCGTCGCGCCCCGAGAAGGGCGTGATGTTCGCCCAGGAGGAGCGCGTCGCCATGATCCGCGACGCCGTCCAGGGCGAGACCCGGCTGACCGTCGAGCCCTTCACCGGCCTCCTCGTCGACTTCGCGCGGGAGCGGAAGATCGGAATCATCGTGCGCGGGATCCGCTTCGTGTCCGACTTCGAGTACGAGTTCCAGATGGCCCTCATGAACCGCAGGCTGAGCGCCGACGTCGAGACGATCTTCCTCATGCCGAGCGAGACGTACACGTACCTGAACTCGACCCTCGTGAAGGAGATCGCTCGCCACGGCGGCGATGTCGAGAGCTTCGTCCCTCCCTCCGTGGCGCGGCGGCTCCTGGCCGTCGCGGCGAAGCGGTGACCCCGGGCCGGGCGGAGGAGCGCGCGTGAGCGGAACGAGAGCCGACGCACGGGATCGGGTGAGCGGGCGCGTGCGCGCGCTCAAGCCGTCGGAGACGCTCGCCCTCTCGGCGCGGGCCCGCGAGCTCCGCGCCCGCGGCGAGCGCGTCGTGTCCTTCGCGGCGGGCGAGCCGGATTTCGACACGCCCGCGCACGTCCAGGAAGCCGCCGTCGAGGCGATCCACCAGGGCCACACGCGGTACACCGAGGTCGGAGGAACGGCGGCGCTGCGCGAGGCGATCGCGCGGAAGCTCTCCGTGGAGAACGGGCTCTCCTACGGTCCGAAGCAGATCGTCGTCTCGAACGGAGCGAAACACTCCATCTGGAACGCGCTCTTCACGCTCCTCGAGCCGGGGGACGAGGTGCTCTGTCCCGTGCCGTACTGGGTGAGCTTTCCCGAGATCGTGCGGCTCGTGGGAGGCGTTCCCGTTCCGGTCCCGCCGAGGCCGGGAACCTTGAAGGTGACGCCGGCCGAGGTGGAGCGCGCCATCACGCCGCGCACGCGGCTCCTGATCCTGAACAGCCCGAACAATCCCTCGGGCGCGGTCTACCGGCGCGAAGAGATCGAAGCGCTCGCGGAGCTGACGCTCCGGCACGACCTCCACGTCCTCTCCGACGAGATCTACGAGACGCTCGTGTACGGGGACGTGGAGCACGTGAGCATCGCCTCGCTCGGACCGCAGCTCCTCGATCGCACCGTGGTCGTGAACGGCGTGTCGAAGACGTGGGCGATGACCGGATGGAGGCTCGGCTACGCGGCCGCGGCGCGCGAGGTGGCGGAAGCGATGGAGCGGCTCCAGGGGCAGATGACCTCGAATCCATCGAGCGTCTCCCAGCAGGCGGCGCTCCGGGCGCTGACGGGGGATCGCGGCCCCGCGCTCGACATGCGGGAGCGGTTCGCGGCGCGACGCGATCTCATCGTGGAGCGCGTGTCGCGGCTCCAGGGCGTCCGCCTCGCGGCGCCGGACGGCGCGTTCTACGTCTTTCCCGACTTCTCGGAACGGATCCGCGCCGCCCGGAACGGCGTCACGGACTCCGTCTCCTTGTGCGATTACCTGATCGATGAAGCCCAGATCGTGTGCGTCCCGGGATCGGCGTTCGGGATGGAGGGGCACCTCCGGCTCTCGTATGCCATCTCGGAGCGGGACATCACCGAGGGAATGAATCGGCTGGAGGAGGCGTTGCGAGGACTATGACTCGGACGGTTCGGGAATGCCCGTTGGATCGTCTGTGGATGGGGAACGCTGTACGTTGCGCGCGCTGCGGCGCGCGCGTCATGGCGCGCGCGTAAAGATGCCGACCTACGAGTACGAATGCCAGAAGTGCGGACACCGATTCGAGGTCTTCCAGAAGATGACCGACCCGCCCAAGAGCCGCTGTCCGAAGTGCCGCGGCAAGGTGCGAAGGCTCATCGGCACCGGCGCGGGGATCGTCTTCAAGGGGAGCGGCTTCTACATCACGGATTACCGCTCGAAATCCTACAAGGAGCAGCAGAAGAAGGAGTCCGGCGGGTCGGCTCCAGCGAAGGATGAGGGTTCGAAGAAGTCGGAACCGAAGCCCGAACCGAAGCCGTCGCCCTCGAAGGACTCGTCCTCGTAACCCACGCGAGCCGAATCCTTTTGACCTCGAGCGTACGCCTCTGCTAGCGTGCGCCCATCGCGTCCAGGCCCGAGCCGGAGGGGTCTGCGCCGGGGGCACGTCAACTGCAGAACTCGCCGCACACCAGACGTTTGCGTCCATCATTTCCACTTAGATCGGAAGGGAGTCCATGGCTTACCGCGTGACCTTGATTCCGGGCGACGGCACCGGCCCGGAGCTGGCGCAGGCGACTCGCCGGGTGCTGGAGTCCACCGGCATCGCGTTCGAGTGGGACATCCAGCACGCAGGGACGGAGGTCTACGAGCGCGAGGGGACGCCCCTCCCCGAGCGCGTGCTCGCCTCCCTCCGGAAGAACAAGGTCGGTCTCAAGGGGCCGATCACGACGCCGGTCGGGTCGGGCTTCCGCAGCGTGAACGTGGCGCTCCGGAAGGAGCTCGACCTCTACGCGTGCGAGCGTCCGTGCAAGTCCTATCCGGGCGTTCGCTCCCGCTACGAGAACATCGATCTCGTCATCATCCGGGAGAACACGGAGGACCTCTACGCGGGGATCGAGTTCCCCGTCGGGTCGCACGGAGCGACCGCGCTCCGCGACCTGGTGCGCGTCGAGGCCAATCGCGAGATCAAGGAGGATTCCGGGATCTCGATCAAGCCGATCAGCGTGTCGGGGACCGAGCGGATCGTGCGCCACGCGTTCGAGTACGCGCGGAAGCTCGGCCGCCGCTCGGTGACGGCGGTGCACAAGGCGAACATCATGAAGAACACGGACGGCCTCTTCCTCGAGACCGCGCGCCGCGTCGCGGAGGAGTACCCGGCGATCGGGTTCCAGGACCGGATCGTGGACAACATGTGCATGCAGCTGGTCCAGGTCCCCGAGGACTATGACGTGCTCGTGCTCCCGAACCTCTACGGCGACATCATCTCCGACCTCGCCGCGGGGCTCGTGGGCGGGCTCGGCGTCGCGCCCGGCGCCAACATCGGCGACGGCGTCGCGCTCTTCGAGCCGACGCACGGGAGCGCTCCGAAGTACACGGGGAAGGACAAGGTGAACCCGCTCGCGATGATCCTGAGCGGGATGCTGATGCTGCGGTATCTCGGAGAGCGGGAGGCCGCGGACCGGCTGGAGCGCGCGATCGCGAGAGTCGTGCGCGAGAAGAAGCGCGTCACGTACGACATGAAGGAGCGGCGGGACGATCCCTCGGCCGTGGGCACGCAGGCGGCCGCGGACGCGGTGATCGAGGCCATGGCGATCGAAGCGGTCGCGTAGGCAAGGCTCCGCGTGCTCGCCGATCGTGCGTCCATCCACGTCGTGGCCGGACGCGGCGGCAACGGCTGCGTGAGCTTCCGCCGCGAGAAGTACGTCCCGAAGGGAGGGCCCGACGGAGGCGATGGAGGGAGCGGGGGAAGCGTGATCCTGTTCGTGAATCCCCACCTTCGCACGCTGCTCGACTTCCAGTCGCGCACCCATTTTCGCGCGCCGTCCGGCGCGCACGGCTCCGGGAACCAGAAGTTCGGCAGAGGCGGCGCGGATCTGAGGGTCGCCGTGCCCCAGGGCACCGTGGTGATGGATGAAGAGACGGGGGAGGTGCTCGCGGACATGGTCGGACCGGACGCCACGTTCGTGGCCGCGCGCGGCGGCCGCGGAGGCCGGGGGAACGCGAAGTTCGCGACCCCCACGCACCAGGCGCCGCGCGAAGCCGAGCCGGGGCGCGAGGGCGAGGAGCGGAGGCTGCGCCTCGAGCTCCGACTCATCGCGGACGTCGGTCTCGTGGGGTTCCCGAACGTCGGGAAATCGACGCTCCTCTCCCGCCTCAGCGCGGCGCGCCCCAAGATCGCCGACTACCCGTTCACCACGCTCGAGCCCCATCTCGGTCTGGTTCGCGTGCGCGACGAGCAGAGCTTCGTCATGGCGGATCTGCCGGGTCTCATCGAGGGAGCCCATCAGGGCAAAGGGCTCGGCCACGAGTTCCTGCGGCACGTGTGGCGCACGCGAGTCCTGCTCGTCCTGATCGACAGCATGTCCGCGGAGCCGGAGCGGGACGTCGAGGTCCTGCGCCACGAGCTCCGCTCGTATCACGAGGACCTGACGAGGAAGCCGACGATCGTCGCCATGAGCCGGAGCGATCTCGTCGGAGGAGGATCGATGCCGGACCCCCCGTTCGCGCTGCACGGCGCCGGGTGGGGCGGGGCCGTCTCCGGGGTGACCGGAGAGGGAACGAAGGAATTGCTGGACCGGATCTGGACGATGCTCGAGTCGGAGCGGCCGGAGGACTCCGAGACGCGCGGGAGGGACGGCGATCCCGTCCCAGGGACCAAGGAGTGAGGCCATGATTCCCAAGGACACGGCAAGGCTCTGGGAGGAGCTGCGCCATCGCGACCCCGAAGAGAAGCAGGAGTGGATCCGCCAGCTCGCGGAGAATCCGACGCCGGAATCGATCGAGGTGCTGCTCGACGTGCTGAAGCAGGAGAGCTGGTTCCTTCGGGACCAGGCGGCGCGCACCCTCGCCACGCTCGGCGAGCGCGTCGTGGAGCGGCTGATCGAGCTCCTCGAGTACGGGCTCTGGTACACGCGGAGCGCCGCCGCGTCGGCCCTCGGCCGCATGGCCCTGCCGGTCGCCGCGGTGCCGCTCGTCGCGCTCCTCCGCGATCCCAACCGCACGGTGCGGGACTCGGGACGCGACGCGCTGGTCGGTCTCTGCGGCAACGAGATGGGCCTCTTCGCCGTGGCGGACGCGGTCCGGACGCTTCCCGAGCGCGCGCAGTCGTTCGCGCTCGACGGGATCCAGGCCCGCGATCCCGAGCGCTACCAGCGGCTGACGAGCCTCCTGCGCGAGCCTTCCGCGCTCGACGCGGCGGTGCGCCGCGCGGAGCGAGGTGGCGCGGAGGAGGGCGGCCTTCTCTGGGAGGACGTGGTGGGCGACGAGGGGGCGCGGGGCTCGGCCTGAGCCCCGTGGCCGGACGCTTGGCGCCGCGGGGGCGGCGCGCGGGGGTTGGGTGGACGGGAAGCGCACGAACGATCTCGCGCCGCGCGCGGTCGCGCCGGAGGATCCGGAGTATCCGCATGGACTCGAGCGCCTGTCCGGAACCCGCCCGGTCGTGTTCCTGCGCGGCGGGTGGGAGCGAACCGGGTGGCGCGT
This sequence comes from Candidatus Eisenbacteria bacterium, assembly GCA_035712245.1. GTDB lineage: Bacteria > Eisenbacteria > RBG-16-71-46 > SZUA-252 > SZUA-252 > WS-9. The sequence continues at coordinate 19,001 of DASTBC010000219.1, read as the reverse complement.
GGCCATCGTGGGATCGCGCCGCGCGAGCGACGAGGGGGGCGCGATCGCCTTCGAGCTCGCGGCCGCGCTGGCCGACCGGGGGATCGAGATCCTGAGCGGGCTCGCGCGGGGCATCGACGCCGCCGCGCACCGCGGCGCGCTCTCCGCCTCCGGACGCACGGGCGCCGTGCTGGGGACGGGCTTCGATCTCTGCTACCCGGACGACCATCGCGAGCTATCGGAAGCGATCGCCGCTTCCGTCGGGCTCCTCACGGAGCGCCCCGCCGGATCTCCCGTGACGCGAAGCGCGTTCGCGAGCCGCAACCGGCTTCTCGCCGCGCTCTCCGACGCCGTGGTCGTCGTCGAAGGCGGCGCGCGGAGCGGCGCGCTCCTCACGGCGCGCCACGCGCGATCCATGCGCCGGCCCGTGGGCGCCGTTCCCTGGAGCCTCTGGAATCCCCACGGCGCCGCGCCGCACGCGCTCCTGCGCGGGAGCGGCGCCTCGCTCGTGACCGGTCCCGGCGACGTGCTCGCGCTCCTTCCGGGCCGGGGCGCGTGGCCGCAGCCGGAGCTTCCGCTGGAGCTCGCGCCGCTCCGGGCGGGGATCGCGAGGCGGAGCCGCCCTCCGGGTGCGTGGGTCACCGCGGCTCCCTCGCACGCGCCTCCCGGCGTCGCGGCCGGGTCGATCGAGGCGCGCATCCTCGCCGCGGTGCGCGAGCGTCCGGAGACCGTGGACGAGGTCGCCGCGCGCGCGGGGGCCACGATCCAGGAAGCCTCGGCGGCGCTCCTCCTCCTCGAGATGTCCGGCTCGGTGCGTCGCGAGTTCGGCGGGCGCGTGCGGCTCGTCCCGCGGCTCCGCTTCCGCCGCGCGGGAGCCTGACATGGCCCGCGCGCGTCCGTTCCGTCCCGTGCGCCAGCGGCTCGAGACGATTCTCCTCCGCACGATGGGAGCCGCCGCGAGGACGGTCGGATTCGACCGCGCGAGCGACGTCGGGGCGGCGATCGGCCGGATCGCGTTCCGGGTGCTCGAGCGCCGGCGCGAGATCGCGATCGAGAACGTGACGCGATCGCTCGGCGAGCAACCCGGGGGCGAGTCCGCGCGCGCGCTCGCGCGCCGCGCGTTCGAGCAGCTGGGCCGGAGCTTCCTCGAATTCCTGGCGCTCCCCGCCGAGCCGCGCGAGAGGATTCTCTCGCGCGTGGAGTTCGTCGGCTTCGAGCCCGCCGAGGAGTGGGCGCGCGCGAAGCGCGGCGCGATCCTCCTCACCGGGCACTTCGGGAACTGGGAGCTGATCGGGGCCGCCGTCGGGATGCGCTACGCTCCGGTGAAGTACGTGCTCCCCGCCCAGACGAATCCGGGGAGCGACGCCTACCTGAACGAGGTGCGCCGCGCGCTCGGCATCGAGCCGATCCTGATCGGGCAGGGCATGCGGACCGCGCTCAAGTCGCTTCGCGCGGGCGCGTTCCTGGGCATGCTCCCGGATCAGGACGCCCGCAAGGCGGGGATCCACGTTCCGTTCTTCGGGCGCCCCGCGTCGACCCACACGGGCCCGGCCCGGCTCGCGATCCGCGGGAACGCGCCCATCCTGGTCGCGGTGCTGGAGCGCGTGGGGCGGGGCTCGTTCCGCGCGCGGTCGGTCCTCGTGACGGAGCCCGATCCCAAGCGGGACGAGACCGAGGAGGTGTTCCGCCTCACGCGCGAGATCACCGCCGCTCTCGAGGGCGCGATCCGCGAGCGGCCCGACCACTGGTACTGGATTCACCGGAGATGGAAGACGCCGCCGGGTCCGCCTTCCCCCGAGGCGCTTCCGCGAGGACGCCGGCGCCGGCCGGATCAGGAGGACGTGAACCCGATTTCCTTCGCCTGATTCTCGTCGAGCGTGCGGATCTTTCCGAACGTGTCCTCGTACTTCTTCACGTTGGTCTCGAGGGCATGGAGGAGCGCGCGCACGTTGGGCGGCGTCATCACCACCCGCGCGAAGACCTTGCTCTTCGGCGTGCCGGGCAGGACGCGCGCGAAGTCGAGAACGAACTCGGAGAGGGAGTGGCTGATGACCACGAAGTTCGAGTAGATCCCCTCCGCCTCCTTCTCGCCGATCTCCATGTTGAGCTGGGGATGCTGCGCCGGCCGCTTGGCTTCCATCCGTAATCCTCCTGATGTCAATACGTTACGCCGCACCTGTCGCCTCAAGATAAGCCCCGATCGTGCCGTAAATCAATCTGTATCGCGGCCCGGGGGGGTGCAGGCACGCGGAGGGGCGCTCCAGGTGGGGGTGGAGCGCCTCGCACATTCCGTTCGATCACATCAGGGAGGGGCGCGATGGGCGTCAAGCGGTCGCCGGGCACGGCGCGGCTGGAAGAGCAGATCGTCCTCGAATGGCGGCGATACGCCGAGCGCCGCGTTCGCTCCGCCGATCGCGTCGCGGCCGGCGTCTGCTTCCTCGAATCGAGGCCGTGTCCCTTCGAGGCCCGCCCCGACTTCGAGACGCGCTTCACGCAGGACTGCGTCCACTGCGCGCGCCTCCAGGCGGCCGTCGAGCGAAGCGGCACCGCCACGCCGAAGGCCTCGGGCGTCCTTCCGACCGTAGGCCTCCTGATCCGCCTCGTGGAGGAGGAGGGCCGCGGCATCGCGCCGCTTCCGGCCGGCGAGGAGGAGGAAGGCCGCTATCGCACCGCCGCGCTCCTCCTTCGCGCGCTCCCGCTCCTCCACGCGTCGACCCATCCGGAACGCACGGCGCGGCTCCTCCTCGCGGCGATCGCCGGAGCGTACTGCGACGTGATCGACTCGCTCCTCTTCTTCGAGGTCTCTTCCGAGACCGCCGCGCTCACCCTGCGCGCCGCGTACCGGCACGCGGACCTGGACATCGGCATTCCCTCGATGGAGGGGTACCTGGACGTGGACGCGCTCGACTCGGCCGGCGCGTTCGACAGCTCCGTGTTCGACCGGCTGCGGGAGGCGCCGATCCCCCTGGACCAGGACCGGGACCTCCTCGCCGACGCCGTCTTCGACGGCCGGACCGCCGTCGTGGCGCGCCCGTCGCGCGAGCTCCGTCTCCCGAGCCGCATCGTCGAGCACCTGCCCGACGCGCCCGTCGCGCTCCTGCCCGTGTTCGGACGCGAGCGCGTGCGCGGGCTCCTGGTCCTCTCGGCGGCGCCGGGCATCGCGGGGTGGACCGCGGACCAGATGGAGCTCCTGAGCGCGGTGGCCGCGCAGGCCGGGATCGCGCTCGAGAGCTCGCGGCTCCTGGATCTCGCGCGCCGTCGCGGCGCGGGGCTCCGAACGCTCCTCGATCTGGCCGCGCAGGCCCGGGATCGCCGCGATTCCGAGTCCGGCTATCCTTCCGTGCTGCGTTCGCTGCTCGCCGCGCTCGACGCGGACGTGGCGGTCGCGTGGACGAGGAGCGAGACGGATGCGTTCTCGATCACCGCGACGACGGGAGAGCCCGCGGCCGAGGACCGGGATCTCCTCGAGGTGGGGGAGGCGCTCCGGCACTGGCTCGAGGCCGACCCGCGGCCGATCCTCGTGGACCAGGTGCGCCAGGATCCCAGGCTTCCCGGGACGCTGCCGCCCGACTGGGGCTCGGCGCTGGCGGTGCCGCTCCGGTGGGAGGGCGCCCTCCGCGGCGCGATCCTCGTCATTCGCTCCGCGCGCGCGTCCGCTCCCGCGGCTCCCTTCGACCCGGAAGACGCGCAGGTCGGGGATCTCGCCGCCTCGATCGCGACGCTCGCCGCCGTGCGCGACCAGCGCGCCGAGGTCGCGTCGCGCGCCGAGCGGCGCATCCACGAGCTCGAGGCGCAGCTCCGCCACGCGGAGAAGCTCGCCGCGGTGGGAGAGCGCGGGATCCAGGTCGCGCAGGAGATCCGAAACCCGATCGCCGCCGTGACGGGGTTCGCGCGTCGCGTGCTCCGGAGCCTCGCGACGGAGGATCCGAACCGCGAGTACCTCGAGATCATCCTGAGAGAGACGGAGCGGCTCGAGCGCATCCTCATCGAGCAGGTCTCGCTCGCGCAGCTCACGAGGCCGAGGCTCAAGCTCCAGAGCCTGAACGCGCTCGTCCAGGAAGTGCTCGAGACCCAGTCCGAGGATCTCGTGCGCCGGCGCGTGCGGCTCTTGAAACGGCTCTCGCCCGAGGTGCCGAGCCTTCTCCTCGACAACGAGAAGATGCGCCAGGTGCTGGCGAACGTATTCCAGTACGCGCTCCAGCAGGTGCCGAGCGGCGGGCGCGTGAGGGTCGAGACGCGGAGCGGGGACGGCCATGTGCAGGCCGAGGTCGCCCATGACGGGCCGAAGACGCCCGGCGAGAGCCTGGACCGCCTCTTCGTGCCGTTCTCGACGTCCCGCCGCTATGGAGCGGGGGTGGGGCTCGCGGTCGCGTACCAGATCGTGCGGGAGCACGGCGGCGAGATCCGGGCTCGGAGCGAGGGAGACTGGAGCAGCATCCTCACGATCTACCTGCCCGTGCGCGAGAACACGGACCGCCGTGGAAAGCCCGACCGCCGCGGAGGGCGCAGCGACCGCCGCCGGCGCCTCGCCTAGCCGGGAAGCGCGATCGGACGCCGTTTCCGGCACCCCCGAGGTTGACCGAGACCTCCCCGTCTGATAAATTTTCCGACCGGCGCGACCCTAGCTCAGTTGGTAGAGCACCACACTGAAAATGTGGGTGTCCGCAGTTCGATTCTGCGGGGTCGCACCACCTTATGCGCTCGCCTCCCGCGCGCCGCGCGGGATTTCGCTTTCCGGGGCTGGTGTAGCTCAGCTGGTAGAGCACGTCACTCGTAATGACGGGGTCACCGGTTCGATTCCGGTCACCAGCTCCATTCTTTCCCCACGGTCCGTTCCAGCGGGACTCCCGGCGTCGAGAGAGCGCCGGTCCGACACCATCAAGGAGGCCTTCGGAGCTGCCGACAGAGTGGGGTAGAGTCCCACCTCGGCGCGAAACCATGATGACTTCCTCACCCACAGCGGCTTCCCGCGATCCCTGGCATGGCCTCATGGTCAGCGCCTCCGGCGTGCGCGGCATCGTGGGGGAAGCCCTGACCCCCGACGTGATCACCCGCTTCGCGGGGGCGCACGGGTCGCTCCTCGGGCCGGGGCCGGTCGTGACGGGACGGGACTCGCGTCCGAGCGGGGCCTGGGTGCTCCGCGGCGCGCAGGCGGCGCTCCTCGCGACCGGCCACGACGTCGTCGACGTCGGCATCGCGCCCACGCCGACCATCCTCTTCGCGATCCGGGGACACGAGGCGGCGGGAGGCCTCGCGGTCACCGCGAGTCACAACCCGGCGCCCTGGAACGCGCTCAAGCTCTTCGGCCCGGGCGGCACGTTCCTCCCGCCGGCGCAGTCCGAGGCGGTCGCGCGCCGCGCGCGCGAGGGAGCGCCCGCGTGGGTGACGCACGACCTCGTCGGGCAGGTCCGGACGGATGACGCGGCGATCGGGCGTCACCGCGCCGCGATCCTCGCGCTCCCGGGCATCGACGTGGAGCGCGTCCGATCGCGCCGGTTTCGGGTGGCGGTCGACGCCACGAACGGCGCGGGCTCGATCGCCGTTCCGGAGCTGCTACGCGCGCTCGGCTGCGAGATCGAGGCGATCCACTGCACGCCGGACGGCAGGTTCCCGCGCGTCCCCGAGCCGCTTCCCGAGAACCTCGGCGACCTCGGAGCGCTCGTGAAGCGGACGGGCGCTGCGGTCGGTTTCGCCTACGACCCCGATGCCGACCGCCTCGCGATCGTGGACGAGCGCGGCACGCCGATCGGTGAGGAGCGCACGCTTCAGATCGCGGTCGACTGGGCGCTCGCGCGGGCACCGGGCCTCGTCGCGGTGAATGCGTCGACCTCGATGGGGGTCGAAGTGATCGCACGCCGGTACGGCGCGGCAGTCGAGCGCTCGCGCGTGGGCGAGGCGCACGTGGCGCAGCTCCTCCTCGCGAAGGGAGGCGTGATCGGCGGCGAGGGGAACGGCGGGGTCATCTACCCCACGCTCCACGCGACCCGGGACGGCCTCCTGGCGGCGGCGATCACGCTGGACTGGCTCGCCCAGGACTCCCGTCCCCTGAGCGCGCGCGTCGCGGAGCTGCCGCCCCTCGTCATGGTCAAACGGTCGCTCCATCTTCGACTTGCAGACGCGGCCGCGGCCGCGGAGTCCCTCCGGGACGCGTTCCCCGAGGCGGACCGCAATGTGCTGGACGGGGAAAAGTACGTCTGGGAAGATGCCTGGGTGCAGGTGCGCGCGTCCGGGACGGAGCCGATCGTGCGGATCATCGCCGAGGCCCCAACCCGGGAACGGGCGGAAGGCCTCGTCTCGCGCGCGAAGGAAGCCGTGGAGCGATCGCAGGGAAGCACGCGACCGGCGCCACAGGGGGGCTGACATCCATGTGCGGCATCATCGGCTACGTGGGCCCGCAGGAGTCCGTGCCGATCCTGCTCGAAGGGCTCCGCCGGATGGAATATCGCGGGTACGACTCGGCGGGCCTCGCCGTTCTGAACGGCGACGGGCTCAAGATCGAGAAGTCCGCCGGCAAGATCGCGATCCTCGAGAAGCTCGTCGACTCGAACCACCCCAAGGGGCGGCTCGGGATCGCGCACACGCGCTGGGCCACGCACGGCGTTCCCAACACGATCAACGCCCACCCGCACACCGACTGCAAGAACAAGATCGCCGTCGTCCACAACGGCATCATCGAGAACTACTCCACTCTCAAGATCAAGCTCCAGCAGGAAGGGCACAAGTTCACCACGGACACCGACACCGAGGTGATCGCCCACCTGATCGAGAAGTTCTACGACGGGAACCTCGAGAAGGCCGTGGCCGCGGCGGTGCGCCTTGTCACGGGCACGTACGGGCTCGCGGTCATCGCCACGGACGAGCCCCAGAAGATCGTCGGAGCGCGCCACGGGAGTCCGCTCGTCGTCGGGATCTGCGACTCGGAGTACATCCTGGCGTCGGACGTGTCGGCGATCATCCGCCACACGAACCAGGTGGTGTACCTCGACGACGAGGAGATGGTCGTCCTCACCCCCAACGGGATCCACACCACCACGATCCGCGAGGAGGCGGTCTCCAAGAAGATCGAGACCGTGGACTGGGACCTCGAGATGATCGAGAAGGCGGGATTCCCGCACTTCATGCTGAAGGAGATCTTCGAGCAGCCCCAGTCGATCCGGAACACGCTCCGGGGCCGCATCCTGCTCGAGGAGGGAATGGCGCGACTCGGCGGGCTCAACATGACCGCCGCGGAGCTGCGCGCCCTCCAGCGCGTGGTGATCACCGCCTGCGGGACGTCCTGGCACGCGGGGCTCATCGGCGAGTACCTGATCGAGGAGCTCGCGCGGATCCCCGTCGAGGTCGAGTACGCGTCGGAGTTCCGCTACCGGAATCCGATCCTCGAGCCGGGGACGATCGTGCTCGCGATCAGCCAGTCGGGCGAGACCGCCGACACGCTCGCCGCGATGCGCGAGGCGAAGCGGAAGGGCGCCCGAGTGCTCGGCGTCTGCAACGTGGTCGGCTCCACGATCGCGCGCGAATCGGACGGCGGCGTGTACATCCACGCGGGACCGGAGATCGGGGTCGCGTCGACGAAGGCGTTCACCTCGCAGGTCGCGGCGCTCGCGCTCTTCACGCTCTACCTGGGCCGTCTCGGCGAGCTGTCGCCCGAGGTCGGGGCCGAGCTGGTCCGCGAGCTCGAGGCGATTCCCGGCAAGATCGAGACGATCCTCGCCGGCGCGGAGGGCATCCAGAAGATCGCGAAGGCGAACTCCCATCACAACAACTTCCTCTACCTGGGGCGCGGCGTGAACTTCCCCGTGGCGCTCGAGGGCGCGCTGAAACTGAAGGAGATCTCCTACATCCACGCGGAGGGATATCCCGCGGCCGAGATGAAGCACGGACCGATCGCCCTGATCGACGACAACATGCCGGTCGTCTTCATCTGCACGCAGGACTCGGCCTACGAGAAGGTCCTGAGCAACATGGAGGAGGTCCGCGCGCGGAAGGGGAAGATCATCGCCGTCGCGACGGAAGGGGACACGCACGTCGTCTCGAAGGCGGACCACGTGCTCTTCATCCCGCGCACCATGGGATCGCTCACGCCGCTCCTCGCGGTGATCCCGCTCCAGCTCCTCGCGTACTACATCGCCGTGGAGCGAGGGTGCGACGTGGACCAGCCGCGCAATCTCGCCAAGAGCGTCACGGTCGAGTGAGCCAGGGGACGGACCGAGCGGTCCTGCACACCGACCGGGCGCCCGCCGCGATCGGCCCCTACGTCCAGGCGAGGACCGGGACGCTCCAGGGGCGCTGGATCGTCACGTCGGGGCAGACCGGCACCGATCCCTCGAAGGGCGCGCTCGTCCCTGGCGGCGTGGCCGAGCAGACCGAGCAGACCATCCGGAATCTCGAAGCGATCCTCGCCGAGGGAGGCGCGACCCTGGCGAACGTCGTCAAGACCACCGTGTTCCTCGTCGACATGGCCGACTTCAAGGCCATGAACGAGGTCTACGCCAGCCGCTTCACCGAGCCACGCCCCGCGCGCTCCACGATCGCGGCCCGGGATCTCCCCGCGGGCGCGCGCGTCGAAATCGAGGTGTGGGCGTTCCTCCCCTGATCCGCGCCGGTCGGCGCGGCCGTACCTGGAATCCATGAGCCACACGAGACGGGACATCTACCGGCTGACCGAGCAGGTCGCCTGCGCGGGCTGAGCGGCGAAGCTGGGTCCGGAGGACCTCAGCCACGTGCTCGGCGGACTACCCGCCCCCAAGCGGAACCGGAACGTCCTCGTCGGCCCCGACACCTGGGACGACGCGGGGGTGTACCGGGTCGCGCCCGGTCTCGCGCTCGTGCAGACGGTCGACTTCATCACGCCGGTCGTGAACGACCCCTACGAGTACGGGCGAATCGCGGCCGCCAACTCCGTGAGCGACGTCTACGCCATGGGCGGAACGCCCGTCTCGGCGCTCTCGATCGTGGGCTTCCCCGAAGGAGGGGATCTCACGATCCTGCGCGAGATGATGCGCGGAGGCGCGGAGACGCTCCGCCGCGCGGACGTGGCGCTCCTGGGCGGCCACTCGATCCGGGACCGCGAGATCAAGTTCGGATTCGCCGTGACGGGGTACGTGCATCCGAAGCGCGTGATCTCGAACGCCGGCGCGCGGAAGGGAGATCTGCTCGTGCTGACGAAGCCCCTGGGCACCGGCATCCTGGCGACCGCCCTCAAGCGGAGGCTCCTCGACGACGCCTCGCTGCGCACGATCACGCGCCAGATGGCCACGCTGAACCGGGCCGCGGCCGAGGCGATGCAGGCGGCGCGCGCGAGCGCGGCGACGGACGTGACCGGGTTCGGGCTCCTGGGGCACGCCCTCAACATCGCCCGGGCGAGCCGCGTCACGATCCGGGTGTGGAGCCGCGCGGTGCCCGTGCTTCCCGGCGTGCTCGAGTTCGCCGGCCAGGGCGTCGCGCCGGGCGGGCTCCAGGCGAACGCGTCGTACCTCGAGGCCCAGACGCGCTACGATGAGACGGTGCCCGCGACGCTCCGGGCGGCGCTGGTCGATCCTCAGACGTCGGGAGGGCTCCTGATCGTGGCGGGCCCGCCCCGCGTGAAGGATCTGATGGCGAGGCTCTCTCGCGCGCGCGTGAAGGCCGCCGTGATCGGCGAGGTGCTCCCGCGGGGTTCGCGCCCGCTCGAGGTGTCGGCATAGCGGTTCGCGGGGACGGATGGGTTCTGGTGGACTCCGAGGACTTCAAATCCTTCTGTCGGGCGTTTCCAACGTCCGAGGTGGGTTCGATTCCCACACGTTCCCGCCATACGTCGCGGGGCGCCGCAGCGCCCCGCACCTTTTCATACTCCCGCGCCGCGCAAGCGGCTGTCATCGCACTGATGCTCGCGGCGTCACTGTCCTGCCTGTTTGGACTCGCCGCCGCCCAACCCCCCTCCGCCCCCGACGACGACGACCCCAAACCCAGCACCACGCCCCCCGACACCGCCGGCGCCATCGCCCCGGTGCCGGTCACCCCGCCCCCTGAATCCCGGTCCGCCCCTCCCGACACGACGAAGCGCCGCGCGCCGCCGTTCCGCGTGATGCTCCGCTCCACCGTCCTCCCGGGATGGGGTCAGATGTACAATGGCAGGCCCCTCAAGGCCGCCGTGGTCGTGGCGGGCGAAGGCTTTCTGGTGTACAAGGCACTGGACGAGCTGTCGAAGGAGAACGATGCGGTCGACCGCTTGGGCGAGCTCGATCCGAAGGATCCCAACAACGCGGACGAGATCGCGCAGGCTCAAGACGACAAGGAGAAGCACTACAACTTGAAGATCAACTACATCTGGTGGGCCACCGTGGTCCACCTCCTCCAGATGGCGGACGCCTACGTCGACGCGCACCTGCGCGACTTCAGCGCCGACCTGGGCCCGCTTCCCGGTCCCGGCCTGGCGCGCGCCGCTTCTTCCCGACCGGATCCCGGCCTCGCCGTCGCGCTCCGCGTCCGGTTCTGAGCCCGACACCGTGAAGCGACGCGATTCCGTTCGGAACTTCTGCATCATCGCCCACATCGATCACGGCAAGTCGACGCTCGCCGACCGCCTGCTCGAGCGCACGGGCACCATCCCGAAGTCCAAGATGAAGGACCAGGTCCTCGACAACATGGACCTCGAGCGCGAAAAGGGAATCACGATCAAGTCGCACGCGATCGCGATGAACTACCGCGCGAAGGACGGCAGGGAGTATCAGCTCAACCTGATCGACACGCCCGGGCACGTCGACTTCACCTACGAGGTCTCGCGCAGCCTGGCCGCATGCGAGGGCGCGATCCTCGTCGTGGACGCTTCGCAGGGGATCCAGGCCCAGACGATCTCGAACCTGTACCTGGCGCTCGACCAGAAGCTCACGATCGTGCCCGTCTTGAACAAGGTCGATCTCCCGGCCGCGATGCCGGACGAGGTCTCCCTCGAAGTGGCGCAGCTCCTCCACGTGGATCCCGAGGATCCGATCCGCGTGTCCGCGAAGGAGGGAACGAACATCGAGGGCGTGCTCGAGGCCGTCGTGGAGCGGATTCCTCCGCCCGAGGACCAGACGTCCGGCACGCTCCAGGCGCTCATCTTCGACTCCGTCTTCGACCAGTTCCGGGGCGTCATCGTCTACGTCCGCGTCGTGCGCGGGCGGATCCGCGCGGGAGAGGCGATCCGGTTCCACTCCACCGACAAGCGGTACGAGGTCCTCGAGGTGGGGGTGCTCCGCCTGGGACTCGAGCCCAAGGACGAGCTCGTGTCGGGGGACGTGGGCTACGTGATCGCGAACGTGAAGGTGGTCGCCGACGCGAAGGTGGGAGACACGATCCTCTCGGCGTCGGACCCGAACCCCGAGCCTCTTCCCGGCTACCGCCCCGTGAAGCCGATGGTCTTCTCGGGTCTCTATCCGATGGAGGCCGACAGCTACGAGTCGCTCAAGGAGTCGCTGGCGCGGCTCCAGCTCAACGACGCCTCGCTCACGTACGAGCCCGAGACGTCGCTCGCGCTGGGCTTCGGATTCCGGTGCGGTTTCCTGGGGCTCCTCCACATGGAGATCGTGCAGGAGCGCCTCACGCGGGAGCACGACGTGAACCTGATCGCCACGGTCCCGAGCGTGGAGTACCACGTGCTGAAGACCGACGGGGACCTGATCGTGGTCGAGAACCCGGCGCTCATGCCGCCGGCGCAACAGATCGAGTCGATCGAGGAGCCGTACGTGAAGGCCGCGATCGTGGTCCCGACCGAGTACGTGGGGAACATCATGAGCCTGGCGCAGGAGCGGCGCGGGATCTTCGGCGGCATGGAGTACCCGAGCGAGCAGCGGGCGCACCTGACGTACGAGCTGCCGCTCGCCGAGATCGTCCTCGACTTCTACGACAAGCTGAAGTCCCTGAGCCGCGGCTACGCCTCCCTCGACTACGAGCTCGCGGGGTACAAGCCGGCGGAGCTCGTGAAGATGGACATCCTCCTGAACGGCGATCCCGTGGACGCGCTGTCGGTGATCGTGCACCGGGAGAAGGCGTACGAGTGGGGGCGCGAGATCAGCGTGAAGCTCAAGGAGCTGATTCCGCGGCAGATGTTCCCGATCGCGATCCAGGCGGCGATCGGGGGACAGATCATCGCGCGCGAGACGATCTCCGCCCTGCGGAAGAACGTGCTCGCGAAGTGCTACGGCGGGGACATCACGCGAAAGCGAAAGCTCCTCGAGAAGCAGCGCGAGGGGAAGCAGCGCATGAAGCAGATCGGCACGGTGCGCATCCCGCAGGAGGCCTTCCTGGCCGTCCTCCGGGTGGAGCGCTAGGGCCTCGCGAGGAGCGGACCGAATGGCGAGAGCGGCGGCCACAGGAGCCACGGAACGGGCGCGCGCCCGGACCAAGTCCACCATCCGGGAGTACCTGGAGGCGATCGTCCTGGCCGCGATCCTCACGATCGTGATCCGGGGCCTCGTGATCCAGGCCTTCCGGATCCCGACGGGATCCATGGAGGAAACGCTCCTCGTCGGGGACTTCCTCTTCGTGAACAAGATGATCTACGGCTCGGAGATCGACATCGGCTGGAGCGGGAACCGGATCCTCTATTACCGTTTCCCGGCGATCCGGGAACCGAAGCCGGGGGACATCATCGTGTTCCGCTATCCGGACGATCCCGCGCGCGACTTGATCAAGCGCTGCGTCGCGATCGAGGGCCAGACCGTGGAGATCCGGGACAAGGTGCTCTACGTGAACGGGGTCGCGCCCGAGGAGCCCTACGCCGTGCACAAGGACCCGAGGGTCCTGCCGGGGGAGACGAGCCCGAGGGACAACTTCGGCCCGTATCTGGTGCCGGAAGACCACCTCTTCATGCTGGGAGACAACCGGGACAACAGCGACGACAGCCGCTTCTGGGGCGCGCTGCCGCGCAGCCTGGTCAAGGGCAAGTCCATGTTCCTGTACTGGTCCTGGGACCTCGAGCGGCGGCTCCCGAGATGGAACCGGCTCCTCCGACCGGTGGCATGACCGTGCAGTACGGACTCTACCTCCACCTGCCGTACTGCCGGAGCGTCTGCCCGTACTGCGCGTTCTCGAAGGAGGCGCTCCACAAGGCCGAGCCCCGCCGGCTCCTCGACGGGCTTCGCCGTGAGTGGGAGCTCGCGCGCGAGGAGGACCCGGTCTGGATCCGGACGCGGCCGCGGACCGTCTTCTTCGGAGGCGGAACCCCGACCGCGCTCGATCCCGGGACGCTCGCGGATCTCTTCCGTTGGATGCGCGCCTCCTTCGATCTGGGCGACGTGCGCGAGTGGACGGTGGAGGCGAATCCCGAAGGGCTCACCGACGAGAAGATCGCCATGCTGCTCGAGGCCGGCGCGGACCGCCTGAGCCTGGGCGTCCAGTCCCTCGAGCCGGCGGTGCTCCGCGCCCTGGGACGCATTCACACGCCCGAGCGCTCGCTCGACGCGCTCGAGCGGGCCAGCCGGGGCGGGTTCCGGAACGTGTCCGCCGACCTCATGGTGGCCGTGCCCGGCGAGACGGAGCGCGGGATCCGCGAGGCCGTCCGGACGCTCGCGGACCGCGGCATCGTCCACCTCTCCGTCTACAGCCTTCAGGTCGAGGAGGGCACCCCGTTCGCGGCCAAGGTCGCCCGCGGGGCGGTCCATCCGCTCGGCGAGGACGACGCGGCCGAGCGGTACGCGTGGGTCGCGGAGGAGATGGACGCGGCCGGATTTCGCCACTACGAGGTCTCGAACTGGGCGAGGCCCGGGTTCGAGTCGCGGCACAATCAGGGCTACTGGACCCGCCGTCCGTATCTGGGGCTCGGGCCGGGCGCGCACTCCTTCGACGGCCGCTCGCGATGGAGAAACGAGGAGGACGTGACCCGCTACTACGAGCGGCTCGAATCGGGATCGCTCCCGCGCGAGGAGCGCGCGGCGCTCACGCCCCGAGACGCGGCCACGGAGACGATCTTCCTCGCCCTCCGGCGCGCGCGCGGCCTCCGCCACGGACGGGCGCGGAGCCTCACGGGCGCGTGCCTCGACACCTGGGCGCGGTGGGCGGCCGACGCCGGCGCGGTGCGGCTCGATCCCCCCGGCCGGATCCGCCCCACCGAGCGCGGGCTCCTCACCTCGCACGAGATCTCCTCGGACCTGTTGAGCCGGATGGACGCCGCCGGGCGGCCTTGACACCCCCCGAGGGGGTTGCTAGGTTCGCGTGGTTGGCACTTGGATCTCCCGAGTGCCAGCGCCGACCCCCATGTTCCGACCCGTGCTCGAACCGCGCCATCGCCGCATCCTGACCTTCGTGGTCGAGAGCCACGTCTCGCTCGCCGAGCCGGTGGGCTCCCAGTACGTGCGCGCGGCGTATCATCTCAGCATCTCCCCCGCGACGATCCGGAACGCCATGCAGCAGCTCGAGGAGATGGGGTACCTGAGCCACCCGCACACGTCTGCGGGTCGGGTTCCGACCGAGCCCGGGTATCGCCTCTACGTGGACGAGCTGATGCGTCCCGAGCCGCTCAAGCCCGGGACGCGCCGGGCGGTGGACGACGCGCTCCGCGCGTCCGCGCGCCGAGGCGAGCCCCTCGCGGCCGCCGTGCCGCCTCTTCTCGCGCGCGCCTCGAGGCAGCTGGCGCTCGTCGCCGTGCGGGACGGATTCGAGCGGGCGCTCGTTCGCGCCGACCTGGTGCGCCTCCCCGACGGCGTGATCCTCCTCGCGGTCCGGGACTCGAGCGGACGCATCGAGAGCACCTGCTGGACTCCCTCCGTTCCGGCCGGAGCCGCTGCGGTGCGCGAAGCCGAGCGCCTCGTGCGAGAGGCGCTTCCGATCCGGAACGCGGACGGCGCGGTCGCGCGGGCCGCGCTCCTCCGTCGCGAGGGCCCGGCCGCCTCGCGGCTCGCCGCCGACGCGCTCGAGCGGGCCGCACACGTGATGGAATCCGTGGGAAAGTCGGTGGTCGGGATCGACGGAGCGGACCACATCGCGGCCCAGCCCGAATTCCGGGATGCCGACCGGCTGCGGCCGCTCGTCACCCTCCTCACGGAGCGCGAGCCGCTCGCGCGGGCGCTCGAGGCGAGCGCCGGGGACCGGGCGCGCGTGTCGATCGGCTCCGAGAACGGGCAGGGACCCATGCGGCACTGCTCGCTCGTCGCGATCCGGGTGACGATGGGGGAAACCGAGGGGCTCGTCGGCGTGATGGGCCCCGTGCGCATGCCGTACCGCAATCTGGTGTCGCTCGTCTCGTACGTGGGGGAGCGGCTTTCGGAGAGGACACGATGACGAAGAAGCGAAGCGAGGAGACGCACCGCCGCGGCGAGAGCGAGGAGTCGAGCCCGAGGCCGGAGGACGCGCGGGACTCCGGGCGCGGCCCGGGCGTGGCTCCCGAGGGAATCGAGCCGGGAGGGGACCTCGGTCCCGAGTCGTGGGTGGCGACCGACGCGCCCGAGGGTTTCCGGACCGAGCTCGAGCGGTTGCGCGCGCGCGAGAACGAGCTCCTCCGCGCGGTGGCGGAGCAGCAGAACGTGACGCGCCGTCGCCGCCAGGAGATGGAGTCCTCGGTCCAGTTCGCGCAGGAGGCGCTCGTGCGCGATCTCCTGCCGGTGCTCGACGATTTCGAGCGCGCGCTGGGCGCGATGGAGGGGACGACCGAGCCCTCGATCCGCGACGGCGTGTCGCTGGTCGCGGACCGACTCCTGAGAATTCTGACCGCGCAGGGCCTCGAGGCCATCCGCCCCGGGAACGACCCGTTCGATCCCTCCGTGCACGAGGCCGTCGCGCAGCGGCCCGTGCGGGGCGCGAAGGAGGGAACGGTCGTGGCCCTGGTGGAGCCCGGGTACCGCTTCCGCGGGCGGCTCCTCCGCCCGGCGAAGGTGATCGTCGCGGCCGCGGAGGAGCAGGGCACCGACGCGCGGCAGGCGAGGCACGCCGCCGGATGAGCCGACGGGACTACTACGAGGTTCTCGGAGTCGAGCGCGGGGCGTCGCAGGAAGCGGTCAAGAAGGCGTACCGGCAGCTCGCGATGAAGTACCACCCCGACCGAAATCCGGGGGACAGGGAAGCCGAGGAGCGCTTCAAGGAAGTCGCCGAAGCCTACGAGGTGCTCCACGACCCCGAGAAGCGCGCGAGCTACGACCGGTTCGGGCACGCGGGCGCTTCGCCGTTCGGCGCGGGAGCCGGCGCGGGTGACTTCGCCGGGTTCGACCTCGCCGACGCGCTCCGCGCGTTCATGCGCGACTTCGGCGGCGGCGGGTTCGGCGAGATGTTCGAGGAGCGCGGAGCGCGCGGCTCCCGGGAACGCCGCGGCAACACGCTCGAGATCCGGCTCCCCCTCACGCTCGAGGAGATCGCGACCGGAGTCGAGAAGACGGTCAAGATCCGCCACATGAGGGCGTGCGGCACGTGCCAGGGGAGCGGCGCGAAGCCCGGATCCAAGAAGAAGACCTGCAGCGTTTGCCGGGGATCCGGGCAGGTGCGGCTCGTGCAGCGCTCGATCTTCGGCCAGATGATCAACATCACGACCTGCGACCGCTGCCGCGGCGAGGGCTCCGTGATGGAGGACCCGTGCGACACGTGCTCCGGCGAGGGGCGCGTGCGCGAGCAGAGCGAGATCTCGATCAAGGTTCCTCCCGGGGTCGCGACGGGAAACTACATTCCGCTCCCCGGGATGGGGGACGCCGGGGCGCGCGGCGCGCCCGCCGGCGACCTGATCGCGCACATCGAGGAGCTGGAACACGAGCTCTTCCTCCGGGACGGAGACGATCTGATCGTCGAGGTCCCCGTGAGCGTCTCGCGGGCGGCCCTCGGCGGGAAGGTCGACGTCCCCACCCTGGGCGGAGGCAAGGCGGTGATCGACGTGCCGTCCGGGACCGCGCACGGCCGGTATCTGCGGCTTCGCGGGAAGGGGCTCAAGAGCCTGAAGCGATCCGGCCACGGCGACCTGCTCGCGAGGATCGCCGTCCTCACGCCTCCCAAGCTCTCCGACAAGGGGAAGAAGCTGCTTCAGGAATTCGAGCAGCTCGCGGACGCCAGGACGCCCGCGCCGAGGCGTCCCGCCGAAGACCCGATCCGCTGAGCCGCGCCGTGTCCGAGAGACGGCCCGACACCACGTTCTGGGTGGAGGCCGCCTGCGTGGAAGGAGACCGGCTCACGCTGGACCGGGAGGAATCCCGTCACCTCCTCCGCGTCCACCGCGCGCGCGCCGGGACCCCCTTCGAGGCCACCGACGGGGTGGGGAACACGTATTCGTGCGTGCTCGAATCGGACGAAGACGGTCAGGCGCTCGCGCGCATCACGGCGCGCGAGGTCGACCGTGGGGAGCTTCGGGCGGGGCTGCACCTGCTCGTGGGACTCCCCGATCTCGGGGCGGCGGAGTCCGTGGTCCAGCACGCGGTCCCGCTCGGGGTCCGCTCGATCGATTTCACCCCCTGCGAGCGAAGCGGCCGCCCCGCTCTGGGGTCGGCCCGGCTGGAGCGTCTCCAGAGGCTCGCGCGCTCGGGGGTGAAGCAGTCGCGGCGGAGCCGGCTTCCCGAGATCCGCTCGTCCGATTCCCTGGATCGGGCGTTGGCCCTGGTCCCGCCGGGCCGGCGGCTCGCGGCCGATCCGGACGGGAGGCCCCTCCCCGCAGACGTGAATGGTCCCGCGCAAGCGCCTATCACGGTTGCGGTTGGCCCTCCTGGAGGATTCACCGTGAGGGAGCGGGACCGGCTCGACGCGGGGGGATTTCAGCTCATCTCCTTGGGTCCCAGCAGGTTGACCTCGGAGACCGCCGCGCTGGCGCTCCTCGCCTCCGTCCGTAATCTGTTGCTGCACAGTTAATTGCCGACGATTTGACAAATCCACGCCTCCGGGGTATCTTCTTAGTGTTAGGCGTATGCTGCCCAACCCCGCTGGGAGGGCCCATTTGCGAACCTCAAACCATGGTTAGGAGGCGATTCATAGGATGCCCGGCATCAGGGTCAAAGAAGGCGAGTCCTTCGAGAGTGCCCTTCGCCGGTTCAAGAAGAAGTGCGAGAAGGCTGGAGTTCTCGCCGATCTGCGTCGTCACCAGCACTTCGAGAAACCGAGCGAGCGGCGAAAGCGGAAGCTGAACGCCGCGAAGAGAAAGATGATGGCTCGGATGAAAGCCGAGTAGGGGCACCATCCAAGTCGCTGTACGGGCGGGAAACCGGCGCAGCCGGTTTCCCGTTCGCCTCCTGGGTCGGCCTTTCGTTTCCACTCACACCTCCGGACGTACCGACATTACCGAACGAACGACGCGCCTCGCGATGGAGGCACTGGACGCCGTGACGGACCAGGGCGTTCCCGACCACGCATATCCCGCGCTGGAGCTGCCGACCGTGCTCGAAGCGATCGCGGGCCGATCGCACTCGGTCCCCGGACGCGAGCTCGTGGCGCGGCTTCAGCCTCATGCGACGATCGAGAACGCGCGCGCCTCGCAGGATCTCTACCGTGACCTCCTCGCGTGCGCGGAGAGCGGGGACGCGCCTCCGGCGTCCGCGCCGCCCGATCTGCGACCCGAACTCGAGCGGCTCTCGCTCGCGGGCGCGACGCTCCGGGGCGAGGAGCTCTGGCGCATCGGGACCCTGCTGATTCAGACGCGGGCGATCGTGACCTGGCACGGACGCACCCGTCGCGAGACGCCGGGGCTCACGCCGCTCGTCCAGGCGCTCGATCCGCTCGAGTCGCTCCAGAGGGAGCTCGCCCGCGCGCTCGAGCCGACCGGCGAGGTGCGCGACGAGGCGAGCCCCGCGCTCGCGAAGATCCGCCGCTCGATCCGGACGCTCCGGGACCGGCTCGCGGCGCGCATGGAGTCGATCCTCCGCTCGCTCGCGACGCCGGAGAGCTTCGTCACGCTTCGCGAGGACCGGTATGTCATCGCGATCCCGTCGGGGAACCGGCGCGCGCTTCCGGGCACCATCATGGGCCACTCGGGATCGGGCGCCAGCCTCTTCGTCGAGCCGCGCGAAGCGGCCGAAGGGAACAGCGAGCTCGCCGAGCTCGCGCTCGACGAAGCGCGCGAGGTGGAGCGGATCCTGCGCGAGCTCTCGTCGCGCGCGCACGCGCACGCG
>DASTBC010000218.1 GCA_035712245.1 Candidatus Eisenbacteria bacterium | reverse complement strand
TGACGCACTCACCATGAAACTGCAACGCCGCGCGAATCCGATCGGCGAGGGTTGCATGCTCGAGTGTCCGGGCGCGCGCAGCCGCACGCCGTGCCTGATCTCCCTTGATTCCCAACCCGCGCAGAGCCGAGAGAACGTCCTGGATCTGCTCTTCGACCTCTGGGTCCGCCGCGGTCTCGGCCTTCGCCCGCTCCTGGGCCTTCTGTGCGAGCCGTGCCTCCTTCGCGAGCCTCGCCTCCTCGCGCTTCCGGTTCATGAACTCCGTTCCGAACACTCGCTCCGCCTCGTACTGGTTGTGCACCCGGCACCGCAGCCTGAGCCCTTCCACCGTGTCCTGCCGATTCCGGGGATCCACATGATCGAACTCGAGGAAGTGCCCGGAATTGCACCGATGCCCATTCGTCCCCACGAAGGTGCACCTCCCCCCGTCCCGGTTCCAGACCGCGTGACGAACGTTGGCAGGGATGTAGCGGTTGCGGTCCCCGGTCCGGCGGCGCCGCACCGATCCATTGCCGGTTCCGAACCGGCGCTTCTCGACATGCTCGATCAGGAGGTCGAGCGCTTTGGCGAGAAGACAGGAGACATCCCCGGACGGAAGGGAATGGCTCAGAAGGGCTTGCAGATAGCGCACCCGATCCTTGATCTCCGGCAGGACCATGAGCGGCTCGAGCCGCTCGACCTGGGAGACGAGGGACGTGGGTCCAACTTGCTGCGCAGCAAGTTGACCTGGGGTCAAGTCGACTTGCTGTGCAGCAAGTTCGGCTCCGCTCTGCTCTGAAGCCGATTCCATCTCGGGACCTTCAACTTGCTGTGCAGCAAGTTCGCCCTGAGCCCCCGTCGCAGTGGCGCGCACCTCGAACATGCAGGAGAGGATCTGATGGACCTCGGACTGCCGCCGGTAGGCCGCGGCCCGGACCAGTTCCTCGGCATTCTCCGGATTCAGGTGAGGGGCCAGCAGGCAAATCGACGTCAGGTGAAGGCGTCCTTCCGCGAGCTCCGTGAGGAGGATTGGGAACTCCCGTGCCGCCCTCGCCGCCTGGATCCTCTTGTAGGCGGCGTCCTCGGAGAACTTCAGCTCCTGGACGCAGTACACGAACATCGAGGAGTACCCGAGAGGGATGAAGAGCTTCCGAGCATCGACTTCCGCCAGGTGGGCCAGCACCGCCGCGAACGCACCGCGTTCCTGGGCGATCAAGGCGGTCAGGTCACGAAGGAGCACGTCGTCACGGAGATGGGTCAACGAGTAGTCGCGCATGGAGCACCCCCTGTTCATGGGAGCGGGGCATCGTTGCCTGGACGTCGGACCAGGAGTTCCGTTCGGGATGCTTCTCTTATATCACGAGGGTTTTGGAAGCCTCGTGCAGGCTGACGTGATGATGCTGAAGCAGCAGGGGTTCGCTTCATCGAAACAGCCCGGCGATCGTGCGCCTGACGGCTCAGGAGGAGCTCTGGTGCGATGTTCTCAGCAGGAACAACAGTTGAATTCGGTCTGCCACGCGAAACACGTCAAGAAAAAAGTGCGGTCCGAAACGGGCACATGGGTGACAGATCAAACAGAGGACATGGGCTCCAGCTACAACGCCACGTCGCACTCACGCGCCACCAGATCCTCCAACGTCTCCCGCCGCGAGATGATCCTCCCGTGTCCGTCCTCCCACCACACCTCGGCGGCGCGTCCCATCGACAGGTAGTTCGAGCTCATCACGGCCCCGTACGCTCCGGCATCCTGCACCACCAGGAGATCGCCCGCCTCCGGTCGCGGCATCATCCGCGGATCCAGCAACTCGGTCTCGCTTCGCGTGAACACGTCGCCGCTCTCACAGAGCGGGCCCGCGACCACGCACGAGACGGACGGCCGCTGCGCGCCACCGCTCGCCGCTCCACCTCCAGCGCCCGCGCTCACGACCTCGATCTCGTGATACGAGCCATACAGCGCGGGCCGCAGCAGGTCGCAAAAGCCCGCATCCACCATCACGAACGTGTGCCCGCGGCCCTTCTCGTTCGTGCGCGTCTCCTTCACCTCCTTGACGCGGGTGACGAGGATTCCCGCGCCGGCGACCAGGTACCGTCCGGGCTCCACCTCCACCCGAATCGGACGCGCCGCGCGCTGCGACAGTCGCGCGACCGCCTCGTCCCAGATCGGCCGGTACGACGCCAGATCGTAGGCTCTCTCCTGGGGGCGGTACGGGTGGGGAATGCCGCCGCCGAGATTCACCGTGCCCACCTCCGGGAAGTCCGGCAGGAGCTCCACGAACAGATCCACGAGCTTTCGCACGTTCGTGTCGAACTCGGGGAGGGTCGGGCCGGTCCCCACGTGGGCGTGCAGGACGGCCACCGGCAATCCCGCATCGGCCGCCGCGCGCCGGACGCCGTCGAGCGCGTCGAGCCAGATCCCGTGCTTCGACGAGGGGCCGCCCGTGTCGCAGGCCTCCACGACACCATGGCCGAACCCGGGATTGATCCTCACGCCAACAGGGCCCCGATAGCCGGCGTCCCTCAGCTCGCGGATCATTCTCGGAGATCCCACATTCGGGAGCACGCGCTCGCGCGACACCACGTCGAGCGCGTTGTCGCGGAACACGTCCGTCGTGAGCATGATCACGGCAGGATCCGAGCCGCCGGGGAACCCCGCCCGCCTTGCGCGGAGCACTTCGTTGCCGCTCCCCGCGTCGACGCCGAGCCCTTCCGCCCGCATCAGCTCCAGCACCGGGCGCGCGGCGTTCGCCTTCACCGCGTACCGTCCGAAGAGCCCGTGCTCCCGCACCAGCTCCGCGAACCGGGACACGGTTCCGCGCATGATGCCCGCGTCATGGAGATAGAACGGCGTCCCGACGCGGGAGGCCAGTCGATCGAGCGGATAGTGGGAGAGATCGAGCACGGCGGGAGAGTAGCTACGCCTCGCCCAGGGGCGCAATGACGTGAAGAACGATGTCCGTCGAGAAGTGCGCGGCCATGGCGGAGAGGAGGCCCTGCTTCCAGTAGAGCCACCCGAACGCCATGCCCGCGATCCCGTTCCCGACCAACGTGAACGCGACGATGGGCGGCGTCAGCCCCGCGATCATGTCGGCCTGAGGAAGGTGCAGCGCTCCGAACAGGAGCGCCGCGATCGCATTCGCGGGCCAGACGATCCAGCCGGGAGCCTGAATCGGGGCCGTCACGCGGCTCTCGCCCTGCGCCGCGGGCGTGGGGAAAGTCTCGTCCGGCGGCACGACGGGCTCCTCCGCCGGCACCGCGCTCGACGAGCCCCTCCGGAACAGGGCCATCCCGGCCGCAACGAGCGCGGTCATGATCCCGAGACGGAACCAGATCTCCTCGTTCACGCCCGCGGACGCGGAAGCGAGGAGCCCCTTCCACCACTCGGCGGGCTGCAGAGGAAACTTGGGTGTGATCTCCGGAAGTACCGGAGTCAGCGCCAGAAGACCGATCCCGACGGCGAGACCCGCGAGGACGCCGATGCGTAAGGCCCTCCTCGCGGGGGGCACCATCATCGAGAACCCCGCGCGGGGCGCGAGCCGGAGTCCCGCCCAGGCGGTCGGAATCGTGAAGAGGAGACCCTGGATCGCCGTGGCGAGGTAGGGAAGCGCACCGCGCGTCTCGAAGCGACCGCCAGCCGCCCCCGGGACCTGCTCCAGGAGCGCGATGAGATACGGCACGGAACCGAGGGTCGTGACGAGGCTCGCACCCACGAGGATCCAGAAGAGACGCGCCCGCCCCGGTGTGCCGCCCCTCATGACCCTCCGCCCCTCATGACCCTCCGCTCCTCATGACCCCGCTCCTCATGACCGTCCTCCCCCATGGCGCTCCACTCTACACCCCGCCCTCCTACCCGGAAACCGCGTCACGACAATGTCCAGCGCGGCCCTTGACGCCCTCTCCACCCCCCGGTAACGTCGGCCCCCATGGCCACTCACGAACCCAGCAAGCGGCTCCAGGCGCTGCCCCGGTACCTCTTCGCCCAGCTCGAGAAGAAGCGGCACGAGGCCGAGGCGGCCGGGAGGGAGGTCATCGACCTCTCGATCGGCGATCCCGATCTCGCGACCCCTCCTCCCATCCTCGAGGAGATGGCCAGGGCGGCGCAGAACCCGGAGAACCACCGGTACCCCACGAGCGCGGGGATGCCCGAAGCGCGCCGCCGGATCGCCCACTGGTTCGAGCAGCGCTACGGCGTCCGGCTGGACCCGGCCAAGGAGATCGGGATCCTCATTGGCTCGAAGGAGGGGATCGGCCACTTTCCGCTGGCCTATCTCAATCCGGGAGACGAGGCGCTCGTGCCCGATCCGGGGTACCCCGTCTACGCCGCGGGCACCACGTTCGCGGGCGCGCTCGCGGTCCGGTACCCGATCCGCGAGGATCAGGGCTTCATTCCGAGAATCGCGGACCTCGAGTTCGCCGCCGGCGAGAAGACCCGCCTCGTCTTCGTGAACTATCCCAACAATCCGACGGGCGCGACCGCGCCGCTCTCCTTCTACGAGGCGCTCGCCACCTGGTCGGACTCGAACGACCTCGTGATCGCGAGCGACGCGGCCTACTCCGAGCTCTACTACGAGGATCCGCCGCCCTCGATCCTGCAGGTCGCCTCCGCGCGCTCCCGCTCGATCGAGTTCCACTCGTTCTCGAAGACCTTCAACATGACCGGCTGGCGCCTCGGATTCGCGGTGGGCGCCCCGGAGCTGATCGACGCCCTCGTCAGGCTCAAGGCGAATCTCGATTCCGGCGCGCCGCAGGCGATCCAGCTCGCGGCCACATGGGGCCTCTCCGCCCTCGCGAACCACGGCCCCGCGCTTCGCGCCGTCTACCGCGAGCGCCGGGACCTCGCCGTCGACGCCCTCCGCGGGATGGGATGCTCCATCAAGGCTCCCGGCGGCGCGTTCTATCTCTGGGGACGCGCCCCCTCCGGCGAGACCTCGATGGCCTTCGTCGAGCGCGTGTTCGAGCAGACCGGCGTCATGCTCACGCCCGGAACCGGGTTCGGGAACGAGGGAGAGGGTTTCTTCCGCATCTCGCTCACGTGTCCGGTCACCACCCTCCAGCGCGCCCTGGAGAAGATCGAGTCGCTCCAGCCCTGGAGATCCTCCCATGCCTCCGCGTCGCGCGCCGTCACCTAGGCCCGCCCGCGTCCCGAGCCGCGAGGTCGCGGCTCAGCCCCCGCGCTCCCGCTACGACTGGCTCCGCCTCCTGGGAATCCAGGCCTACGGACACCTCGGAGTGACCGCCAAGGAGCGCGAGCTGGGACAGCGGGTGGACGTGGACGTGGAGATCGCCTACGACCCTTCCGAGCGCCGCGCCGACTCGATCCGCCACTACATCGATTACGAGGAGGTGGGACGGGTCGTCCGCGAGCGGATCGAGCAGTCCAGCAAGAAGCTGATCGAGACGCTCGCGGAGGACCTCGCGGCGCATCTCCTGAGCCGCTTCGACACGCCGCTCGTCCGCGTGCGGCTTCGCAAGCTCCACATCCCGGTCCCGGATTTCAGCGGCGTTCCCGAGGTCGAGATCGAGAGGTCGCGGCGGTGACCAAGTCCTACGTCGGGATCGGATCGAATCTCGGAGAGCGCGAGTTCCTGATCCGCAAGGCGGTCGAGGCCCTCCGCGAGCTGCCACGCACGTCGGTGATCCAGGTCTCCTCACTCTACGACACCGATCCGGTGGGCGAGGTCGAGCAGCCCCCGTTCCTGAACGCGGTCGTGCGGCTCGAGACCGAGCTCGAGGCGCGCGAGCTCCTCTGGCACCTGCTCCTGATCGAGAGGCGGATGGGGCGCGTGCGCACGCAGCGCTGGGGCCCGAGGTCGATCGACCTGGATCTCCTCTTCCACGGCGACGAGGTGATCGAGGAGGCCGACCTTCGCGTTCCGCACGCCGAGGCGCACCGTCGGGCCTTCGTGCTCCTCCCGCTTCAAGAGCTGGATCCCGACTTCGTCCATCCCGAGACGGGCGAGGCCATCCGGAAGATGATCCGGAAGCTCGATCCAACGCCCTCCGTGCGGAAAGGCGGCCGGTTCTGGTACTGAGCGTCCGGGCGTGACCACGCTCCACGGGAGGTACATCGCGATCGAAGGGGTGATCGGCGTGGGCAAGACGTCCCTCGCGCGGGTTCTCGCCGAGCGCTTCCACGCGCGCCTCGTGCTCGAGGAGCCCGAGGCGAACCCGTTCCTCCCCGACTTCTACAAGGATCCGAGGCGCTACGCGTTCCAGACCCAGATGTTCTTCCTGATCAGCCGCTACAAGGATCTGAAAGACCGCGTGCAGCCCGATCTCTTCCACGAGGGGATCGTGGCGGACTACCTCTTCCAGAAGGACCGGATCTTCGCGAACCTGAACCTGAGCGACCGCGAGCTCATGCTCTACGACGCCATCGCGCCGCAGCTCGAATCCGAGGTGCCCGTGCCCGACCTCGTCGTCTATCTCCAGGCGAGCCCCGAGGTGATCCACGAGCGCATCAAGCAGCGCGGGCGGCACTACGAGAAGGCGATGGATCCCAAGTACACGGCGACCCTCGCGGAAGCGTACAATTACTTCTTCTTCCACTACCGCGAGGCGCCGCTCCTCACGGTCAACACCGACGCCATGAACTTCCTGGATCGTCCCTCGGACCTCGAGGATCTGATCGCGCGAATCGCGTCCCATCGGGAAGGCTCGTCCTACGTGACTCCCGGCGGAAGCGTCGAGGAGGCGCGCTGATGTCGACCCGCCCCGCGGGAGACCGCGCCGCCGGCGCGGCCGGAGCCGCCGGATCCTCGGCCGCGCCTGCCGCCGCCGGCGCGAGCCGCCCCAAGGTCACCACGCGCACCATCGGCGAGATGAAGCGCCGCGGCGAGAAGATCACGTCGGTCACCGCGTACGACTACCCGACCGCGCGTCTCGCGGACGAGGCGGGCGTGGATCTCATCTTGGTCGGCGATTCCCTGGGCATGGTGGTCCTGGGTTACGACTCCACGATCCCCGTCACGATGGCCGAGATGTCGCATCACCTGCGGGCGGTGCTCCGCGCCCAGCCGAGGGCGCTCACGATCGTCGACCTCCCGTTCGCCTCGTTCCAGGCGGGCCCCGAGGACGCCGTCCGGAACAGCGCGCGCCTCGTGAAGCGCGGCGCCGAGGGCGTGAAGCTGGAGGGCGGGCGCCGCGTCCTCGCCCAGGTCGACGCGATCCTCGCCGCGGACATCCCCGTGCTCGGACACCTCGGGCTCACGCCGCAGTCGGTGCACGCCTTCGGCGGCTACCGCGTGCAGGCTCGCGGCCGTGAGGCCGCGGACGCGCTCCTCGAAGACGCGCTCGCGCTCGAGCGCGCCGGCGTGTTCGCGATCGTCCTCGAGGGCATTCCGCTCGAGCTGGGAGCCGAGGTGACGCGCGCCCTCTCGATCCCGACCATCGGCATCGGCGCGGGCCCGGGTTGCGACGGACAGGTGCTCGTGCTTCACGATCTCATCGGGCTCTCGTTCGGAAAGCCCGCCCGGTTCGTCCGGCGCTACGCCGACACCGCAGGCACGATCCGCACCGCGCTGGCCGCGTTCCGCGAGGACGTGCGCTCGGGCCGGTACCCGTCCGCCGCCGAGAGCTACGCCGCCGCCCCCGAGCCCGCTCCCGGTGCCTCTCCCGGCGCGACCCCCGCGACCACCCCCGAGAAAGACCCTTGCGCATCGTGACCGCGCCGGACGTGATGCGCGAGATCGCGCGCCGCGCGCGCCGGAGCGGAGAATCGATCGGGTTCGTTCCCACCATGGGAGCGCTCCACGAGGGACACCTGTCGCTCCTCCAGCGGGCCCGCGCCGAGAACCGCCGGCTCGCGGCGAGCGTGTTCGTGAATCCGCTCCAGTTCGGCCCGCGCGAGGACTTCACGCGGTATCCCCGGAACGACCTCCAGGACGCCCGCTTCTGCCGCGGCGAGGGGGTCGACTGGCTCTTCATGCCGACCCAGAGCGACCTCTATCCGCCCGGGTTCTCCACGCGCGTCACCCCCGGTCCGCTCGGAGACGAATGGGAAGGCGCCGTGCGGCCAGGGCACTTCACCGGCGTGCTCACGGTGGTGCTGAAGCTCCTCGAGATCGTCCGCCCGGACCGCCTCTACCTGGGCCAGAAGGACGCCCAGCAGGCGGCGCTCATCACGCGCATGGCCGAGGACCTGGATCTGAACGTGCGCGTGGTGGTCTGCCCGACCGTGCGCGAGCGGGACGGACTCGCGCTCTCCTCGCGGAACGTGTACCTGAGCCCCGACGAGCGCACGCGTGCCCGCGGCTTGAGCCGCGCGCTTCGGGCCGGCAGAGGGGCCGCGCTCGAGGGCGAGCGCTCCGCCCGTGCGATCGTGAGCGAGACGACGAAGGCGCTCCGCCGGGAGGCGAAACCGGAGAAGATCGACTACGTGGCGCTCGTCGACGCGAAGACCTTCGAGCCGCTCTCGAAGCTCGACCGCCGCGCGCTCCTCATCGCCGCGGTCCGGATCGGGCGTACGAGGCTCCTCGACAACATCCTTCTGAGTCCCGCGAAACCGGGCGCCCCGCGGGCTCGCGTCACGAGGGCCGGGAGCGGCGCGAGAGCCGGCGGCACGAAACCCCCAGGCACGAGGACGCGCGCGTGAACAGCCCCGGACCGTTCTCCGCAATCGTTCTCGCGGCCGGCATGGGGAAGCGGATGAAGTCGGATCTCCCCAAGGTGCTCCACGAGGCGCTCGGGAAGCCGCTCATCGCCCACGTGCTGGGGCAGCTCGCGCCGCTCCATCCCGCGCGCGTGGTGGTCGTGGTGGGTCACCAGGAGACCCTCGTTCGAAACGCGCTCCAGGGGCGCGACGTCCACTTCGTGACGCAGTCGCCTCAGCTCGGAACCGGGCACGCGGTCCAGACCGCCTGGCCGGAGATCGAGAAGAGCCCCGACCCCGCGCGCGAGACGATCCTCGTCCTCGCGGGCGACATGCCGCTCGTCCGGACCATGACCCTCCGCAAGCTCGTCGAGCGCCACCTCGCGGACCGGAGCGCGATCACGTTCCTCTCGGGCGAGCTGGACGATCCGACCGGCTACGGCCGCGTGGTGCGGGACCGGCGGGGGGACTTCGTGAAGATCGTCGAGGAGAAGGACGCCACCCCCGCGGAGCGCAAGATCGCCGAGGTCAACTCCGGGGTCTACACGTTCCGCCGGGATCCCCTCGTCCAGGCCCTCGGATTGCTCCGAGCCGACAACGTCCAGAAGGAGTATTATCTGACGGATACACTGGCGATCGCGAAGGGCAGAGGGATGCGGGTCGGCGTGGTCCAGGCCTCGGACCCCCGCGAGCTCTTCGGGGTGAACACCCCCGAGCAGCTCGAGATGGTGGAGCAAACGCTCCGGGACTGGGGCGAGGAGTAGTGGACCGCCTCTGGGCCGGATGGCGCATGGCCTACATCGAGAAGCCGCGGCGCAAGTCGGAAGGCCGGGAGCCGTGCCTCTTCTGCGGTCTCGCGAAGGCGAGACCCGGCGTGAAGAATCTCCTCCTCGCGGTCTCTCCCCGGGCGCTCGTGATGCTGAACCTGTATCCCTACAACGTGGGGCACGTGATGGTCGCTCCGCGAACGCACGTGGGGTCGCTGTCGGGCCTGAAGCCCGAGGATCAGATCGAGCTGGGCGCCTGGCTCGGGCGAGTGGAATCGGCCCTTCGGCGGGCCTACAAGCCTCACGGCTTCAACGTCGGAATGAACCTGGGGCGCACCGCGGGCGCGGGCGTGCTGGGCCATGTTCACTGGCACGTGGTGCCGCGATGGAACGGGGACACCAACTTCATGCCCGTGACCGCCACGACGAAGGTGTTGCCGGAGCCGCTGGACCGCACGTACCGGAGGATCGCCGAGGCTCTCGGCGAGTGATCGGCCGTGGCGAGGAAGACTAGCGGCGAGTCCAGGGCGCTCGACGTCTCGATCGGAATCCTGCTTCTTCTGATCGCGGCGTTCGCGGTCTCGGCCGTGCTCCGCGTGGGCCCGCAGCCGACCGGAAAGCCGAAGCGGCCGATCCGGATCGAGCTCCTGAACGGGAGCGGACGTCCCGGCCTCGCGGGGGAGCTGGCGTCGTACCTGCGGGACGGAGGGTTCGACGTCCTCGAGGTGA
>DASTBC010000217.1 GCA_035712245.1 Candidatus Eisenbacteria bacterium | reverse complement strand
CTTGTAGACCGGGACGATTCCCTCGCGCTTCCGCCGCGCGCGGACGTCCTCCTCGCGCGAGCCGGTCAGCTCGGCGATCCGGGCGTCCGAGAATCCCATCCGCTTCGCCTCGCGCAGCGTGGCGGTCGGGAGATCGGGCGTGATCCGCTCCTTCATGTTCGCGATCTGCTGGATCTGGTCGAGGAACCAGGGGTCGATCCCGGTCATGCGGTGGATCTCCTCGTGCGGCCAGCCCAGCTCGCACGCGCGCTTCACGTAGAAGATCCGGTCCGGGTCGGGCGTGAGGAGCTTCTCCTTGATGCGCGCCTCGTCGAGCGATCCCCTGCCGAACCCGCTCCCGCCGCTCCCCGACTCGAGACCGCGGAGCCCCTTGTGGAGCGCCTCCTTGAACGTGCGGCCGATCGCCATCACCTCGCCCACGGACTTCATCTGGGTGCCGAGGATCGGGCTCGCGTCCCGGAACTTCTCGAAGGCCCAGCGCGGGATCTTCACCACGACGTAGTCCAGCACCGGCTCGAAGCTCGCGGGCGTGACGCGGGTGATGTCGTTCCGGATCTCGTCGAGGCGGTATCCCACGGCGAGGAGCGCGGCGATCTTCGCGATCGGGAAGCCGGTCGCCTTGCTGGCGAGCGCGGACGAGCGCGAGACGCGCGGGTTCATCTCGATCACGACCCTGCGCCCGGTCCGGGGATCGACCGCGAACTGGATGTTGGAGCCGCCGGTCTCGACCCCCACCTCGCGGATGATCGCCCGCGCGTCGTTCCGCATGCCCTGGTACTCGCGGTCCGTGAGGGTCTGCGCGGGCGCGACCGTGACGGAGTCGCCCGTGTGGATCCCCATCGGGTCGAAGTTCTCGATCGAGCAGATCACGACGAAGTTGTCCGCCCGGTCGCGCATCACCTCGAGCTCGTACTCCTTCCACCCGATCACGGACTCCTCGATCAGGATCTCGCGGACGGGCGAGAGCTCGAGGCCCCGCGCCACCGCCTGCTCGAATTCCTCGACGTTGTACGCGATCCCGCCTCCGGTCCCGCCGAGCGTGAACGAGGGGCGGATCACGGCCGGGAGCCCGGTGATGTCGAGCACCTGGAGCGCCTCCTCGCGGCTCTGCGCGAAGCCGCTCCGCGGCACCTCGAGACCGATCCGCTCCATCGCGTCCCGGAAGAGCCGGCGATCCTCTCCCACCTCCACCGCGCGCCGGCTCGCGCCGATCATTCGAACGCCCAGCCGGTCGAGCACGCCGCGCCGGGAGAGCTCGACGGCGAGGTTGAGCGCGGTCTGACCTCCGACCGTCGGCAGGAGCGCGTCGGGCCGCTCGCGCTCGAGGATCGCCTCCACCACCTCGGGCGTGAGCGGCTCCACGTACGTGCGATCCGCGTACTCCGGGTCGGTCATGATCGTGGCGGGGTTCGAGTTCACGAGGGAGACGCGGATCCCCTCGGAGCGGAGCACCTTCACGGCCTGGGTGCCGCTGTAGTCGAACTCGCACGCCTGCCCGATCACGATCGGTCCCGATCCGATCACGAGGACGGACCGGATGGAGGGATCGCGCGGCATCAGGAGACGGGCGCCGGGTGTCCGGCGAACGCGGGCGGAAGCCCGAGCGCGTGCGATTCCGCGACGGGGCCCCGCCGATCCTTCATGGCGCGCACGAACTCGCGGAAGAGATAGTGGCTGTCGTGGGGCCCGGGGCTCGCCTCGGGATGGTACTGGACGGAGAAGACGGGCAGGTCGCGGTGGCGGAAGCCCTCGACCGTTCCGTCGTTCAGGTTCACGTGGGTCAGCTCGTACTCCGCACGGTCGAAGAGCGACGGATCGACCGCGAAGCCGTGGTTCTGCGACGTGATCTCCACCTGCCCCGTGCGGAGGTTCTTCACGGGGTGGTTCGCGCCCCGGTGGCCGAACTTCAGCTTGAAGGTCTTCCCCCCGCAGGCGAGGCCGAGAATCTGGTGGCCCAGGCAGATGCCGAAGATCGGCCGCTTGTCGAGGAGCGCCGCTGCGGCCTCGACCGCGTACGTGCAGGGCTCCGGGTCGCCGGGACCGTTCGAGAAGAAGATCCCGTCCGGCTCGAGCGCGAGCGCCTCGTCCGCAGATGTGGTCGCGGGGACGATCGTCACGCGGCAGCCCACACCGGCGAGCATCCTGGCGATGTTGTGCTTCATCCCGAAGTCGTAGGCCACGACGTGGAGCGCGCCGGCAGGTGCCTCGCCGTCCCAGGCGTGGGCCGCCGCGCAGGTGACCTCGCGCGCCAGGTCGAGCCCGTGCATGTCGCGCGACGCCAGGGCTCGCGCGACGAGCGCCTCGGGATCCCGCTCCACGGTGGAGATCACGCCTCGCTTCGCTCCGTGCGTCCGGATGTGCCGGGTCAGGGCGCGGGTGTCGATCTCGCGGATCCCGACGACCCCCGCCTCGTCCAAATAACGATGGAGCTCGCCCGAGGCGCGCCACGATGACGCGCGCGTGGAGGCCTCCCGGACCACGAAGCCGGCCACCTGGGGTCGCGCCGATTCGACATCGTCCCGGTTCACTCCGTAGTTCCCGATGTGGGGATAGGTCATGACCACGATCTGCCCCCGGTAGGAGGGGTCGGTCAGGACCTCCTGGTAGCCGCAGAGCGCGGTGTTGAAAACGACCTCGCCCGACGTCTCACCGATACGTCCGAACCCAATGCCTTCAAAGTAGATACCGTCTTCGAGGGCCAGGGTGGCAGGAGTCTCGACCGGACGTGTCACGAGTCACCTCCGTGCGCGTACCTAGGATGGATTCGGGTGGTTCCGGGGTTTAGCCTATCGAGGGGAGCCGTGTCGCTCCCCCAGGAGGTGCGCCATGGGAACCGTTTCCGATCTGCTACGGGTCAAGGGCCACGACGTCCACACCATCGAGAGCGGGGCCAGCGTCTTGGATGCGGTCCGCCGCATGGTGGATCGCAACGTGGGCTCGCTGCTGGTCCTGGATGGCGAAGAAATCGCGGGCATCATAACCGAGCGGGACTACCTGCGCGAGATCGTCCTGAAGGGCCGGACGTCGCGCGAGACGCCGGTGGAGGCGATCATGACGAAGAAGGTGATCGTCGTGAGGCCGGAGGACACGGTCGAGGCGTGCATGGCGATCATGACCGAACGGCGGATCCGCCACCTGCCGGTGCTCCGGGAGGGCGCGGTCGACGGGCTGATCTCGATCGGCGACCTGGTTCGCCAGCTCTCGCAGGATCAGAAGGCCGAGATTCGATACCTGACGGATTACATCACGGGCCGATACCCCGGGTGAGGGACCGGCCGGAGAGGGATGCCTCCATGAACCTGCCTTGGAGTGGAACGATGAGGACTCGCGCGGTCCTCGCCGCGCTCGCGGTCCTTCTCACGGGAGCCGCGGTGGTGCTCGCCAAGTCGCCCCCGGCCGGCTCGTCCGCCGGCTCGTCCAAGGTCCGGATCTACTCGTCCGCGAAGAAGGGATACGTCACCATGAGCAAGGTCGTGAAGACCGAAGCCGAGTGGAAGAAGCAGCTGACCCCGGAGCAGTACCACGTGACGCGCGAGGCCGGCACGGAGCGCGCGTTCACCGGGAAGTACTGGGACAACCACGACGCCGGGACCTACCGGTGCGTCGGATGCGGGACGGAGCTCTTCTCCTCGAAGACGAAGTTCGAGTCGGGGACGGGGTGGCCGAGCTTCTACCAGCCGATCGCCAAGGAGAACGTCTCGACCCACAGCGACCGGAGCCTGTTCCTGGAGCGAAACGAGGTCCGGTGCGCGCGGTGCGAGGCGCACCTGGGACACGTATTCGACGACGGCCCGAAGCCGACGGGACTGCGGTACTGCATGAACTCGGCGGCGCTCACGTTCGAGCCGGAGAAGTAGTGACACGAGGGGGTGAGGTCACGAGTCCTGGGTCTCACCCCTGAGCCGTACCGCGCCTTCGAATCTTCGCCGCCGCTCCCCTCCCGCGCTCCCGATCACAAATGCGTGAAGACCACGTCCCGCTTCCACTAAGATCGCGCCACGATCCTTCCCTTCTTCCCCGGAGACCCAGGCGCGGCACCGGCGGATCCATCCTCGTGGAGGTACCATGAACGTGCTGATCGGTGTGGACGAGTCACCCTTCTCCGCCACCGCGATCGAGTTCGTGAAGCGGACACCGTGGCCTGAAGGAAGCCGGTTCCGCATCGTCTCGGTCTCGCCGCCCATCTTCCCCGCCGCGGGGGACGCCGCCATGCCGGACGTGATCGCGCAGCTCATCGAGCAGCAGGATCGCTATCACCAGGAGATGGCCGAGCGCGCGGCCTCGGGCCTGCGCGAGGCGGGACGGGCCGCCGAGGGTGTCCTGATATCGGGCGACCCGCGGTCCGTCCTGGTCGAGGAGGCGCGGCGCTGGGAGGCGGATCTGGTCGTTGTCGGATCCCACGGCCGGAGCGGCCTCAAGCGGGTGGTTCTCGGTAGCGTCGCGGCGCACGTCGCGAGCCACGCCCCCTGCAGCGTGCTCATCGTGAGGCAGCCGCAGTCCGACTCGAAGGACTGACCCAAGCCTCGGGTATACTCCTCGCCTATGCGGGAACGCGTCGGCTCCTTCAAGATCATCGACCGCCTCGGCGAGGGAGGCATGGGCGTGGTCTATGCCGCCCAGGACGAGCGTCTCGGCCGCCGCGTCGCGATCAAGATGATCCGGGGCGAGGCCGCGAGCGGAGACACGCGCACGCGGTTCTGGCGGGAGGCACGGTCCGCCGCGCGCATCAGCCATCCGAACGTCTGCCAGGTGTACGACGTCGGAGAGGAGTCGGGCGAGCTCTGGATCGCGATGGAGCTCCTCGAGGGGGAGCCGCTCGTGAACCGGCTCGTTCAGGGAGCGATCCCGCTGGATCAGGCGGGATCGATCGCGCTGGGCGTCCTCTCGGCGCTCGAGGCGCTCCACCGGCACGAGATCGTGCACCGCGACCTCAAGCCGTCGAACGTGTTCCTCACGAGCCACGGCGTCAAGCTCCTCGACTTCGGCCTCGCGCGGCCCTTCGACGACACGACACGAGGCGTGACGGTGCAGGACATCACCGCTACGGGGCTGATCGTCGGGACGCCCCGCTACATGGCCCCCGAGCAGTGGAAGCGCGAGAGCATCGACGCGCGGACGGATCTCTTCGCGGTGGGGGCGCTCCTCTACGAGATGCTGAGCGGGAATCCCGCGTTCCCCGGCCACGGCCCCGCGGAGATCCGCCACGCCGCGCTCTTCGAGAATCCGCCGGCCCTCTCGGGACCTCCCGCCGTGATCGCCATGGACCGGCTCATCCAGCGCGCCCTGGCGAAGAAGTCCGCGGATCGCTTCGGCTCCGCGCCGGAGATGGCCGCGGAGATCCGCTCCGCGCTCCGCCTGCTCGAAGGCGGCGAGGCGCCCCGCGCGCGCGCGGTGACGCGCGTCATGGTGCTCCCCTTCCGCTGCCTTCGGGCCGACGAGGAGTGCGAGTTCCTGACCTTCAGCCTTCCCGACGCGATCACGGCGTCGCTCGCCGGGATCGACTCGATCGTCGTGCGGAGCACGCTCGCCGCGAGCCGGTTCACGGGACCGAATCTCGACCTCAAGGAGATCGCCGAGATCGCCGAGGTGGACCTCGTGGTCACCGGCACCCTGCTCCGGGTCGGAGACCAGGTCCGGGTCTCGACCCAGCTGCTGGAGGCGCCGTACGGAACGGTGCTCTGGACCCAGTCGTCCCAGGTCTCGATGATCGATCTCTTCCAGCTCCAGGACTCCCTGGCCCGGCAGGTCGTCGAGTCGATCTCGGAGCCCCTCTCGGGACGCGAGCGGCGCTCGCTCCAGCGGGACGTGCCCGCGACCGCCAAGGCGTACGAGTTCTACCTCCGCGCCAATCAGCTCGCGCAGGAGAGCGAGGGCTGGACGCTGGCGCGGGACCTCTACCTCCAGTGCCTCGAGGAGGACCCGAAGTACGCGCCGGCGTGGGCCCAGCTCGGCCGCATCTATCGCGTGCTCGCGAAGTACATGGATGCGGACTCCCAGGAGAATCACCTGCGCGCGGCCGACGCGTTCCACCGGGCGCTGGAGCTGAATCCCGATCTCTCCCTGGCTCACAACCTCTACGTGTACCTCGAGGTCGAGATGGGCCAGGCGAAGGAGGCGATGGTCCGGCTGCTGGATCGCGCACGCGCGCGGCCCTCGGAGGCCGGGCTGATGGCCGGGCTCGTCCAGGCATGCCGCTACTGCGGCATTCTCGACGCGTCGCTCGCGGCCGCCGAGCGCGCCCAGCGTCTCGATCCGAGCCTTCCCCTCAGCGTGACGTACACCTACTGGATGATGGGTGATCACGAGCGCGCCATGGAGAAGCCGCGCGGCCACGACCTGCCGTTCGTTCGAGGCTACAGCCTGAGCACCCTGGGCCGGAATGACGAGGCCCTGGATGTCTTCAAGGAGCTCCAGCGCGTCCTCCACCCGCACGCCCGTCGATTCGGCACGTTCATGCGCTGTCTCCTCGAGGGAGATCGGGAAGGGGCGCTTCGGGACATGCGCGCCATCGAGGCATCGTCGTTCCGCGATCCGGAGGGCCTCTATTTCGTCGCGCGGTGCTACGCGTATCTGGGCGAGACCGAGCACGCGCTCCACCTGCTCGATCGGATCGTCGAAGGGGGCTTCTACTGCGACCAGACGATGGCAGGCGATCCCTGGGTGGATCCGATCCGCACCCATCCGGACTTCGTGCGCATCCTCCGTCGCTCCGAGACGATGCGCCGCGAGGCGGTGGCGGCGTACCTCGAGCATCAGGGGGACCGGATCCTCGGAGTGCATCCACGCCTATGAGCCGGCCGGGCGAGGACGCGATCCTCGCCGAGCTCGTCCGGCGCTCGATCGACCATCCCGAGGATCAGCTCGTCGCGCTCGGCAGCCTGGTCGGAGCCCGCCAGTACCGGATGCTCTACCGTCTCTGCCGGAAGTACCTTCCCGAGGGATCCCGCGTCCTCGATTGGGGCGCGGGGAACGGTCACTTCTCCTACTTCCTCCAGCGCTCCGGGTACCGCGCGGAGGGCTTTTCCCTCCTCGAGCCGCGATTCACGCGCTGGCTCCCCGATCCATCCTACGCGTTCACCCAGGGAGACCCGCGAGACCCGGTCACGCTTCCGTACGGCGACGGGACGTTCGACGGCGTCGTCTCGGTCGGCGTGCTCGAGCACGTGCGGGAGACGGGTGGGAGCGAGGCGAAGAGCCTCGCCGAGATCGCGCGCGTTCTCCGGCCGGGGGGCGCCTTTCTCTGCTATCACTTCCCGAACCGGTACAGCTGGATCGACTGGGCCGCGCGGCGCGTGCCGGGCATGCACCACCACGACTACCGCTACACGCGAGGGGAAATCCGCCGGCTCGCGGCCGGCGCGGGACTCCACGTGGTCGAGGTCAGGCGGTACGGGATCCTGCCTCGAAACTCGGGGGCGCGGCTTCCCCGGAGCCTGCGGACCTCTGGCGCGCTCGCGCGGGCGTGGGACGCCGTGGACGGCGGGCTCGCGATCCCGCTCTCCCTCTTCTGCCAGAACTACTGCTTCGTCGCGGTCAAGACCGGCTCCGCGCGCTCCTCCGGCGGCCGCACGGAGCGGAACGCCCGATAGAGCAGCACGTCGTACCCGATCTTCATTCCCGCCCCGACCCAGAGCGGCGCCGCGATCGAGCCGCCGCGCATCAGGAAGCCGGCGAAGGCGGGAGCAACCGCCCACGCTCCGAGCCGGACCAGGTGCGTGATCCCCGACGCCACCGTCCGCTCCTCGGGCGCGACCACCGCCATCACGTACGACTGGCGCGTCGGGACGTCCATCTCCACGAGCCCCTCCCGCAGGAGGAAGAGCGCCGCCGCGACGGCGAAGCTCGGCGCGATCGTGACCGTGACGAGGAGGAGGCTCGAGGGGATGTGCGTGAAGACCATCGTGTTCACCAGCCCGATCCGGCGCGCGAGCCACGCGGCGCCGAGGTGCGAGAACGCGTTCATGACGCGGGCGCCGAAGAAGAGGGCGCCGATCACACCTTCCCCGACTCCGAACCGCGCGTAGAAGAAGAAGGAGAGGAGCGCGGTGGTCAGGAACCCGCCCCCGACTCCGTCGAGCGCGAAGAGAGCCGAGATACGAGTCACGACCCGGCGCGACGAGGGGCTCAGCTCGCGTTTCCGCCGGCCGTCCTCGGCTTCCACGGCCGGGGAGAGCCCTCGATAGAGGATCGCGGTGAGAAGGAGCATCCCCGCCGTGGCCAGGATGCCGAACCGCAGCGACTCGGTCTCCCCGATCGGGAACACCGAGCGCAGGAGCATCGGCAGCCCCGCGAGGAGCGACCCCAGCGCGTGCCCGGCGTCCTGCGCGATGTTGTACTTGGCGAATGCGGCCGTGCGCCTGCGATCCGTGGTCGTGGCGGGAAGGACGACCTGGTCCAGGATCATCGACGCTCCGCGATCCCGCCCCATGCCGTTCAGCATGCCGAAGAAGGCCGCGAAGCCGATGAGCGCCGGGTCCGAGGCGAACGCGACGATCCCCGTGCCCAGCGCCGCGGCAAGGGCGAGAACGGTGAGCACGAGCCGGCGCCCCGCGCGATCCCCGGCGAGCGTGGTGAGGAGCGCCGCCGCGGCCGCCCCGGAGAGACCCGCCGCCACGACCCCACCGATCGCCGCCGGATCGAATCCCAGGCGAGCGAGATGGATCCCGAGCAGCACGGCGACCATCCCGGTCGCCGTCGCTCTCAGGAACGCGGCGCCGTAGAGGATGATCCGGTCGCGGGAATGCTCCACGCGTTCAGCGAATCTTCAGACGAGCGAACACGGTGCCGGAGAGCGGATTCGAACCGTACACGGGCTCGATCTCGTCCGGCACGTGGGAGACGGACCCGTACACCCCCGTGCCGAGAGCCCACCGCCTCCCTTGAAGCGCCTCGTAGAGATATCCCAGGCCCGCGTGAACGACTTCGAATTCGAGTCCGTGGAGCGGGTCGTCCTCGAGGAAGAGCTCGTCTTTCTCGGCGACCTCGAACCGTCCGAGGACGGTATGCCGGCCGCCGATGGTGAGCGCCGACTCCAGCAGGAACGCGTCCAGTGTGAGCCCGGGGTCGTTCCGGTTCCTGCCCCACGCCGCCGTGGTCTGCCAGCCACCGGAGGATGAAGCCCGATGGTGCATCACCGACACGATGGTCCGCTCCGTGTCCGTCTCGGGGTGCAGCTCCTCGGGACTCTCGAGGTCGCCGAAGCT
>DASTBC010000216.1 GCA_035712245.1 Candidatus Eisenbacteria bacterium | reverse complement strand
TACATCCACGCCCCCGCCGGCGCCACCGTTGGCCGGCGTGCAGCCCGTGAAGGGAAGCACCCTCGAAGTTCACGGCGTACACGGAGGAGGATCTATGAAGAGGGCCAAGTATCTCCTTTCAGGGCTGACAGTTC
Source organism: Candidatus Eisenbacteria bacterium (assembly GCA_035712245.1). GTDB lineage: Bacteria > Eisenbacteria > RBG-16-71-46 > SZUA-252 > SZUA-252 > WS-9. The sequence goes on along the minus strand of DASTBC010000216.1, from coordinate 12,270 downwards.
TTCTGCTCTTCGTGGCCGCCTGCGGGACCGATGACCCGCCGACGACGCAACTGAACGGACGCGCACTCAACGGACCTGCTGAGCTCTCTCACGGCAGCCGCTCGGTGACACTCCAGGTGCTGAAGTCCGGCACCGGAGCGGGAACCGTGACGAGCAGTCCGTCGGGGATCAATTGCGGCTCGACCTGCTCCAGGTCCTTCTCGTCGGGAACGGTGGTCACCTTGACGGCCACCCCGGCCCCGGGCTCCGTTTTCGCCGGCTGGAGCGGCGGGGGTACTTCGGGCACGGGGACCGCCACGATCACACTGACCGCGAACACCACGGTGACGGCGATATTCAACAGCTCCGGTGGCGGCGTCACCCTGACGGTGAACAAGTCCGGGACCGGAACCGGGACCGTGACGAGCAGCCCCGCGGGGATCGATTGCGGCTCGACCTGCTCCAAGTCCTTCCCGTCGGGCACGGTCGTCACCTTGACGGCTACCCCGGCTTCCGGCTCCGTCTTCGCCGGCTGGAGCGGCGGGGGTACCTCGGGTACCGGCACCGCCACGATCACACTGACCGCGAACACCACGGTGACGGCGACGTTCAACACCTCTGGAGGCGGCGGTGAGACCTTCACGCTCACGGTCAACACGATCAAGTCCGGGCTCGGAAATGGGACCGTGACCAGCAGCCCCCCAGGGATCAATTGCGGCTCGACATGCACCGCCACCTTCCCGGCAGGGACCAGCATCACGCTGTTCGCCTCGCCGTCTGCCGGAAGGTTCGTGGGCTGGAGTGGCGACGCCTGTTCGGGCACCTCGTCGCAGAGCTGCACCTTCACGCTGACCGCGAACATGACCGTCTCCGCCCAGTTCAACCTCGTGATGATCACCGACAACTCGCTCCCCAACGGCAACGTTGGAGCCGACTATTCCGCCTTCATCAGCTCGTGCTGCGGCAGCGGGAGCCCGGACAACTTCAGCATCGTATCCGGCTCCCTTCCGAGCGGCCTGACGATGGCGCAAAACTTTGGCGTCCAGTCCACCCTCATCTCCGGCAGGCCCATTCAGCAAGAGACCAAGACCTTCACCGTGAGGGTGCAGGACCAGAGCGGGTCCTCGACCAAGGTATTGAGCATCACGATCGACGGTCCCGTCCCGCTCGTGATCACCTTGCCCGGCCCGACAGCCAAGTCGGGAACCGTCGGAGCGGCGTACAGCCAGAATCTCTTCGCGAGCGGCGGAAAGACGCCCTACTCCTGGTCGAGCACGGGGGGACAACTGCCTCCTGGGCTCCGGTTCGTCAGTGCTTCGAACGGGAACAGGATCGAGGGAACTCCGACCACGGCGGGAACGTTCACGTTCACGTTAACCGTGCAGGATAGTGGGAATCCGAGGCAGACGGCGACTCAGCAGACGACCATCACCATCAATTAACTGCACACGCGCCGGAGGAGCCCTGCCTCCTACGATCGCGAATGAGTTGACCTGGGGCCATCCGCGGAGCCCGTCGAGTCCAGGGTGCTCCACGCGTCATACACGGTCCGCGCGACACGGGCAATCAACCGTTCGGCTCGGCCCATCGACCCCTTCGATTCACCGATGAGAACGGCGATCGCCACGTCGTCGCCGTTCGGAAGACGAATGACTCCGACGTCATGGACCGCCACGGTCACACCTCTCGATGTCCCTCCCGTGCCGGTCTTGCGCGCCACGGGCGTGCCCTTCGGCAACAGCGCCGGCAGTCGATCCGGTGACGTCCTGCAACGCGCGAGGACCGATTTCAGCGTGTCCGTCATCGCCGCCGAGAGGAGATCCCCACGCCACAACCGTTCGAGCAGGTAGACACAGGCCTCGGCCGTGCCGGTGTCGCGCGGATCGAGCAGCATCGCTCGAGCGGCGCTGTCGTGCACGGCTTCCGGGACCTGGGCGCGCAGCTCGCGGATCCCCTCCGCGGATCCCGCCGTGTCGGCTCCAGGTGTCAGTCCGTGCCACTCATTGCCGAAACCGCGTTGGGTTCGATCCACACGCAGATCATGGATGCCCTGGCGCTCCAGCCACCGTGTGACGGCAGGCGGACCACCGACAAGACGCATCAAGGCATCGGCCGCGCTGTTGTCACTGAGTCTCATCATGACGTCGAGGAGCTTGTAGAGAGGAACCGGTCCCCCGCCTCGCGGGTAACGATCGCCAAGCATCCCCCTCGGGTGCATGTCCATGGGAAGCAGGGTGATCGGAGTGCTCAGCGACCAGCGGCCCTGGTCCACCCCGTCGAGGACGACGATCGCCACGGGCAGCTTGACCACGCTCAAGAGAGGAATGGGCTCACCCGGATTCACGCGAGCGATGGCGCCGTTGCCCAGATGTTTTGCCACGACGCTACAGCGAGCGGGGGCTCCGTTCATGATCGCTCTCAGCCGTGCTTCGAGAACGGCGTCGGTTTGCTCAGGATACCGGGGCGGCGTCGCCAGCACGCGAGGGTGATCGGCATCGCTCGACGGAACCCGTCTCGATGTGCCGAGCTGGAGCCACGTCGCGATGACGGCGATCGCGACTCCGACCAGAACAAGCCCTGCCACGCGCTTCATGCGGGAAAGTATAGTTCATGCGATTCGAAGCCCTGGCGCCGGGCCGGTACTCAACTCTCGGAGCCGCGGTCCGATCGGGTCTTGCGCGGCAGGGGCTGCCCCTCGTGGACGAACTCCATCGAGATGGAGTTGAGGCAGTAGCGCTCGCGGGACGGCGGCGGGCCATCCGGGAACACGTGACCGAGATGGCCGCCACAGCGAGCACAGCGGATCTCGGTACGGACCATGCCGTGACTTCGGTCCTCGATGAAGGCGACATGGGCCCGGTCGACCGGCTGGTGAAAGCTGGGCCAACCGGTGCCGGACTCGAACTTCGTCCTCGACGCGAAGAGCGGCAGCCCGCACAAGCGGCAGACGTAGGTCCCTTCCGTCTTGTTGTCGAGGAGATTGCCGCAGAAGGCCGGCTCGGTGCCGTGGTCCAGCAGGATCCGGCGCTCCTCCGCGTTCAGCGCCATTGCGAGCGCACGAACCTCCTCCGCGCTCAGCGGCGAGACATCGTACCCGTACGCGGAGATGGTGCCCGGCGTCGGGCTTCGATCAGGCTGACTCATCGTGCACCTCGTACTCTTTGAAATGGGCCATCGGCCGGCTCAGGGCGTGTACCGAGTGAAGACGAAGTCCTGATCCTCGAGTGCCAGATGGCAATCGAAACAGCGCTGGAGCGTGGCCGCATCATGAAGGGGTTTGCCTTCGTCGAAGTGCGCGTACTGCCAGCCGCCGGTCGAAGCGTACTTCTTGGCGTCCTTGACCATGAACTGGACGCCGTTCTTCGGGTGCCCGGCCACGAACGACTGGCGGCGGCCGAACGCCTTGTTGTTCACCTCCGACGAGTCGTAGCTCCAGGCGAGGCGGGCGATGACCGTGCCGTCCGGAAACGGCCGCGTGCCTTCGCGGTACGCCCGGATGGCGGTGTCGTTGCCGAGAATGGCCCTGATGTCGTCGAGGTCCCCTTCTTCCCTGGCCACCGAGATCAACCGCCAGTCGCGGTATCCCGGCGGCAGCTTGCCCCCGGCGATCGCGGCGGGCGCTTCATCGGCGCGTGGAGACATCGGCGCCTGGGCGCCCACCGCGCCGACGAGGGCCACTACCGCGACCAGCACGAGAGGCATCCATCGGTCGGAACGCGATCGTTTCACCGCAGCGGCCGGAACGCGGCGCGCAGCTCGGAGGCGAAGAGTGCCGGCTCTTCCCACGCCGCGAAGTGTCCGCCGCGGCCGACCTCGTTGAAGTACGCGAGGCCGGGGTACACCGCTTCCGCCCAGCTACGCGGAGCAGCCCAGAGCTCGCCGGGGAACGTCGTGAAGCCGACGGGAACCTGGACCGGCGGCGGTGCCGCGCCGGATGCGATGGCCGCGGCCAGGACCTGTCCGAACTCCCAGTACCACCGGGCTGCCGAGGCGCCGGTGCCCGTCAGCCAGTACAGCGTGATGTTGTCGAGGATGGTGTCCCGCGTGAGACGGCCCACGGGCTTGCCTTCCACGAACGCGCGGGAAATCTTGGTGTAGCTGTCCGTGTCATGGTCGAGCATCCAGGCCGCGAGTCCGATGGGGGAATCCAGCAAGGAGTAGCCGATCGTCTGAGGACGCGTGGATTGCTCCAGGAAGTAGCCGAAACCGGTTGCTTTGAACGTCCCGACCGCCTGGAACGCCGCGCGTTCCCGCTCGGACGTCGCGGGAAGCTGATCCGCGATCCCCAGCGCCCCCGTGAGCAAGGTGAGGTGGATGCCGCGCAGCCCCTTCGGACCCTGGCGTCCCATCGCATCCGTGACGTCGGCGCCCACGTCGCCTCCCTGGGCCACGTAGCCCGTGTATCCGAGGCGCTCCATCAGCGTCGCCCACGCGCGCGCGATGCGTCCGGACTCCCAACCGAGCTCGGCCGGCTCTCCCGAGAAGCCGTACCCGGGCAAGGACGGCAGCACCAGATGGAAGGCATCCTCCGGAGTCCCGCCGTGCGCCGTCGGGTCGGTCAGCGGGCCGATGGTCTCGAGCAGCTCGATGACGGAGCCGGGCCAGCCATGGGTCATGATCAGCGGCAACGCGTTCTCATGCCGGGACCGGACGTGAATGAAGTGGATCTCCACCCCGTCGATCTCGGTCTTGAACTGCGGGAGCGCGTTCAATCGCGCCTCACACGCGCGCCAGTCGTGCTCGCTCGTCCAGTACCGGGCGAGCTCGCGCAGCGTGGCCAGCTGCACCCCCTGGGACCGGTCCTCGACGAGCTCCTTGGTGGGCCAGCGGGTCGCCGTCACGCGCCGGCGGAGGTCCGCCAAGTTCTCTTCAGGAACACTCACTTGGAAGGGACGAACTTCCGTCGCCGGGGACTCGATGACCTCTTCGAGCGGAGTCATGGTGAGTTCCTTTCTGAAGAACAGCTGCAAGGACCTTCGATGATCCTGGCCAGCGTCGCAGCAGTGTGCCCCTACGGGGCGAGGAACGTTTCTATTGGCGCATTGAGTGTAGTCCCTCGACTTCGCTTGGAGTCAAGTTACGGTTCTGAGCCCCGATGATCCTCCTGAAACACCACGGCCCGGTGTGAGTGCGGAAGAAATGCGAACACTCTGTCTGCGTCCTCATCGAGGGCAATGGTGTGGGCTCCTACCTCCGTGGGGACGACTTCGAGCTTCCTCCAGGCACGGACGTCGATCACGTCGATGACCCCGGGCTCTCCAATGGCGACGTAGAGGCGCCCCAAGCGATGGTTCAGGAACACCACATCAGGTGGCCCGCTCAGATCGAGCACCCCAAAGACCTCGCCGGACCGAGCATCCAGTGAGATGAGCTTCCCCTCGTCACAGGCGCAGAGCAGTCTCGCTCCAGACGGATCCAAGTCGAGCCCGTGTGGTCCTCGTGCCGGCACCTCGAAGGCGGTCGCGATACGATCGAGCGCCTCGGGGTCGATCCCCACGATCCGTGGCGGGTCCGCGATGTTGACGAAGAATCGCTGCCGCTCGGGATCGAACACGGTCCATCGAGTGCGACCCGGCATCGGGAGGGTCCCAACGGGCCGTCTCCGGCGAACGTCGACGAGCGTGACGCTTGGTCCAGGACCTCCCTCGGAGACCCCGACGTTCGCGCAGAGCAGGAGCTCTCGCCCTGGATCGTATGCGAGCCCATTGGGTCTGTGGCCGACAGGGATCGGATCCCCGCTCTCACCGGCATCGGCCGGGAAGACCGAAACCGTGTCCTCTCCTCTGTTGGAGGTGAAGACCAGGTTCCGGGACTCGTCGACGAGCGCTCCCGCGACTCCGCGGAGACCCGGGATGGACCGAACGTGGCGGCATTCCCGCAAGGAGATCACGTCGAGCGCGTCGTTGGCGGTGTGGGCCACATAGAGAAGACCTCGGCCGCGATGGACCGCGGCGTGGTCGAATCCGCCCCGGCCTTCGTGGGGCGGGAGCGGAATCTCCGCGGACCGCCGGAGCCCCGTGGACTGCGTCGGGGTCACCGGCTCGCGGCCTCGGGCTCACCCTGTTGCACGGTCTGCTGGCAGTAGGAATAGAGCGCGTCGTACACGATCCACTCGGCGGCGTTGAGCTCATGATCGTCCTTGAAGCCCAACCCGCGGAAGCCCTTCGCAACGGCCCGGAGCCCCGCGGACTCGGGCTGGTTCCAGAGCGAGTTGTCCGTATCGGCTCCGTTCACGATCCTCGCGAGCAGCATCAAGGCGGGATCATCGGTCAAGCCGTACTTCTTGACGATCGCGTCGAAGGAGCACTCCTTGCCGTGATGCCCCAGCTCGACGCCCTTCACGTCGTAGGGAATGGCCTCCTCTCGCGCCGCGATGGCCATCACCTGGTCCGCCGGCACGAACAGGAACTCGGCCTCCGCATCGACGAACTTCTTGATGAGCCACGGGCACGCGACGCGGTCGACCTGCACCTTCTCCCGGGTGATCCACTTCATGGAACCATCCTCCTTCCCCTTCATGCGCCTCTCCGAAACGACTCGAAGAGAGTGTCGAACACGGCCCTTCCCTTCTCCACGCGCTCGTCGTCGTCTTGCACCTGCATGGCCAGACCCATGATGAGGCGCCTCACACCGGCGGCCTCCGCGCGCTTGTAGCGCTCGTCCTCGAGATCGAGGTCGTGCACGATCTCGGCAATCGGCTTCAGCGCCGAGTCGCGGAGCTTGAATCGCTCCACGAGCACCTCGAAGGTGCACCGGCCGTCCTCATGGGTGAACTCCGCATTCGCCATGTCGAACCGAAGCTCGCCTCGCGCGGGCTTGTGACCTCGGGGCGCCACGAACCGGAACCTGGCTTCCGGATCGATGAAGCGGCGAATCAGCCAGGCGCTCGCGATCCGGTCGATCATGACCCCGGTACGGGTCACCCATGTGGCTCCTCGCGGGGCCTCACCGGGTAGCGCTTCCTTCGAGCCGGCCGCCGCGACTCCTTCGACCAGGTCCTGAGCCAGCGTCAGCGCTCTCATGGCCGCCTCGCGCCCCCTCGCTTCGAAGGGATCCCGGGAGACGATCTCCTCGAAGCGATCCCTCAAGCGGCTGAGAGCGCGCGCCGCTCCGCGACGTGCGCCTTCCGATACGGCACGCCGCCCGCGCATGCCGGAAGTAGCTCGTCGCGCCTCCTCGGCAACATCCCGGTACTCCGCGTCGCGTGCCGCCCGAACGAGGTCTTCGACCGCGCCGTCGGTGAGACCACCGACAAACGCCGCCTCGCAGATCACGGCATCCCCGCCTCGCTCCTGGATCTCCTCCGCAAGCTCGGAGAGGGCTCTCCGCATGGAAGGAGTCCCAGGCGTCACGTAGATCGAGTTCTTGATGGGGACGGCGCCGATCTCGCGCAACCGGCGCCCGACCTTCACGCGCGCGTAGTCGGGTCTCGAGGGCACTCGATGGAGCAGGAGGAGCCACTTCGCTGCGCCGGACTTCAGAACGAACCTCCTCTCGATGGAGAACCACGAGGAGGATAGGACGCTGCGAATCAGTGAGTCAAAATACTTGATTCAGTTGTGATACATCATGAGATCGTGTCCGGCCCCGGCATGTCGTGTGCCGCGCGCTCGGGGTCGCGCAGTTGGGGGTCTCCCTTCCGCAGCGCGCCCCACCGCGCGAAGAGCACCGGGACCAGGACCATGTTGAGGAACGTGGACGTGAGGAGGCCTCCCAGGATGACCTGTCCCATCGGGCTCTGGATCTCGTTCCCGGGCTTGCCCCCGGCCAGGACCAGCGGAATCAGGGCCAGTCCCGCGCATAGGGCCGTCATGAGGACCGGCGCGAGCCGCTCGAGCGAGCCGCGCCGGACGGCTTCGCCGAGGGGAACGCCTTCGGCCATGAGATGCTGGTAGTGGCTCACGAGCAGGACGCCGTTTCGCGTCGCGATCCCGAAGAGCGTGATGAATCCGACCAGCGAGGCCACGCTCAGTGTCCCGCCGCCCAGCGCGATCGCAAAGACACCGCCGATCAGCGCGAGCGGCAGGTTCACGAGGACGATCAGGGTGTGGCGGTGGTTCCGGAACGCCGCGTAGAGGAGTCCGTACATGGCGAGGAGGATGAGGACGGAGAGGAGTGCGAGCGTGCGCACGCTCGACACGGCCTGCTCGAACTGGCCGCCGTAGGAGACGCGATACCCTGCAGGGAGGTTCAGACCGCGGTCGAGCTGCCGTCGCGCCTCCTCGACGGTTCCGGCCAGGTCGGCTCCGGACACGTTGGCGGTGAGCATCGCGATGCGTTCGACGTTCTCCCGCCGCACCAAGCTGGGGCCAAGGTCGAACCGTACCCGCGCCACGTCGCCGAGCCGCACGATCGCTCCCGACGGCGTCGTCACCGGCATGGCCGCGAGCTGATCGCGGCTCGCGCGCAGCCGCTCCGGAAATCGCACGACGACCCGCGACACGAGGCCTCCCTCGACGATCTCCCCCACCGGGGTGCCCTGGAACAGGGCCTCGACCGTCCGCGCGAGGGACGCGGCGCTCAAGCCGTGGCGCGCCATCGCGACCCGGTCGAAGTCGATCAGGAGCTGGGGCACGCTCGCCTGCTCCTGGTTGCTCAGGTCCACGATTCCGTGCACGCCCTGGAGGATCTGCTCCGCCCGTCCGGACAGCTCCCGGAGCACGGCCAGATCCGGTCCGAAGATCTTGACCGCGAGATTCGACTTGCTCCCGGAGACCATGTGGTCGATCCGGTGGCTGATCGGCTGGCCGAAGCTCACCTCCGCGCCGGGCACGGTCGAGACCGCGTTCCTCATCCCGGCCAGGAGCAGCTCCTTGGGTCGCCCGGGCCGCAGCACGACCTCCATCTCGGAGGCGTTCACACCCTGCACGTGCTCGTCCTTCTCCGCCCTACCGGTGCGGCGGCTCGTCGAGACGACCTCCGGGAAGGAGAGGAGGGACCGTTCCACTTCGCGTCCGATCGCGTCGCTCTCCTCGAGGGTGATCCCCGGAGCGCTCACGACGGAAACGGTGAGCGATCCCTCGTTGAAGGGCGGAAGGAAGCTCTTCCCGAGGAACGGGAGGATCGCGATGGCGGCGGCCAGGAGCGCGCCCGATACCACGTAGACGACCCGGGGCCGCGAGAGCACTCCCGGTAGATCCAGCGCGTACCGCCGCTTCAGATGGCGCAGGAGCCACGGATCGCCCCGTTCGACCGCCTTGGATCCGGGGAGCAGCAGATAGCAGAGGACCGGCGTCACCGTGAGGGAGACCAGGAACGAGGCCGCGAGCGCCGCCACGTACGCGAAGCCGAGCGGACGGAGGAGCCTTCCCTCGATCCCCGGCAGGACGAACAGCGGGAGGAAGACGAGGATGATGATGATCGTCGCGAGGAAGATCGGATGGCTCACCTCGGACGTCGCCGCGAAGACGACATCGAACACGGAGCGATCCGCTCCTTGCGCGCGCGCCTCGCGGAGCCGGCGAAACACGTTCTCGACCGCGATGATGGCGTCGTCCACCAGGGCTCCGATCGCGATCGTGAACCCGCCCAGCGACATCGTGTTGATCGTCCCGCCGAACGCCGAGATCGTCAGGATTCCGGCCAAGAGCGAGAGTGGGATCGCGAGCGCGGAGATGAAGGTGGTGCGGACATTCCCGAGAAAGAGAAAGAGGATGAGGATGACGAGCACCGCCCCGTCGCGGAGCGCCTCCGTGACGTTCTCGATCGCCACGTGGATGAAGTCGGCCTGGCGGAAGTTCTCCTTCTCGATGGCCACACCTTCAGGAAGGCTCCGATGCAGGCCCTCGAGCGCGCGGTCGATCTCGCGGGTCACCTCGAGCGTGTTGGCGCCTGGCTGTTTCTGCACGCTCAGGATGACGGCGGTGCTCGCCTTGTAGCCTGCCGTCCCCCGCTTCGGCTCCGCCCCGACGCGCACGACCCCGAGGGCGCCCACGGTGACCGGGAAGTCGCCCCCGGCACGCACGACCGCGGAGGCGAGATCCTCGGGGCCGCGCGCCCGGCCGAGTCCGCGCACCAGATACTCCTGTCCCTGGTCGACGTGGAACCCAGCGGCGGGATTCCGGGTCACCTCCTCGAGCCTCGCTGCCACGTCGTCGAGGCTGATCGACCGCTGCGCGAGCGCCGCGGGGTCCAGCTCGACCTGGTACTCGCGAACGTCCCCGCCGATCGGCACCACCTGCGAGATGCCGGGAATCGCGAGCAACGATCTCCGGACGGTCGTCTCGGCCACGCGCCGGAGCTCCATCGGCGTGATCGCTGGAGAGCGGGAGGTGAGCGCGATGAAGGTGATCTCTCCCATGATGGAGCTGATGGGTCCGAGCTCCGGTGAATCCACCTCCTCGGGGAGCTCCGCCCCCTGCACGCGCTCCGCGACGACTTGCCTTGCGCGATAGACATCCTGACCCCAGTCGAACTCGACCCAGATCACCGAGATCCCCGCGGCCGAGACCGAGCGAACCCGCCGCACTCCGGGCGCTCCGTTGAGCGACGACTCGAGCGGGAACGTGACGAGGAGCTCCACCTCCTCGGGCGCCATCCCCGATGCTTCCGTGATCACGGTGACCGCGGGCGCTGTGAGATCCGGGAAGATGTCGACGGGGACCCGCGCGATCCAGATGGAGCTGAACGCGAGGATCAGGCCGGTCAGGAAGAGGACCACGAGCCGTCGTCTCAGCGCGAAGTGAATCAGTCGATTCAGCATGGATTCCTCCCGCGCTCAGTGGACATGGCCTTCGGGCGGCCCGGTGCGCAGCAGGGCGGCGCGCCGGATGGCGGCTCCGCCCAGCGTCACGACGCGGACGCCGGGAACGACTCCCTCGACGACGACGCGGTTTCCCTGCGTGGCGAGCGCGCGGACTTCCCGGCGCACGAACGTCTCTCCTTCAACCTGGAGGTAGACGACCGGGACGCCTCCGTCGTCCACGACGGCCGAGGCGGGCAGCACGACGCCCCGGGCCCTTCCCGGAAGGAGGATCTCCGCATCCACCGTCGCCCCCGGGCGGAGTTGGAGGTCGGTCGTGACCTCGAGCGTCGTCAAGACCGAGCCGGTCTCGCGGCTGACTTCCGGCGAACGCGAGACCAGCCGCACCTGGTTCGATCCGAGCTCCAGCGGCGTCTCGTCACCAGGCGGATACACGATGAGGCCGCTCACGCCCTGGGCGAGGAGTCCGGCGGACGGCGGGCTGAGCGCGACCTCGACCCAGAGCGGCTTCGAGCGCACCACTCGTCCGAGCGGCATGCCGGCGGAGACGGCCTGCCCCGGCACCACCAGGACCTCCGCGATCCTCCCCGAGATTGGCGAGCGCACGGAAACCCGCGATCCCTCGCCGCTCACCCCGCGGTGCTCCGCGGTGAGCGTGCGCACGCTGGCCCTCGCCTCCTCGACCTCCGCCCGGCTCACCGCCTCGACTTTCAGGAGCTCCTCGAGTCGATCCAGTCGCGCGCGCGCCACCTCGAGATCGGAGCGGATCGCCTCGATGCTCCGGTCGGAGCCCGGGCGGGAGGCGATCTGGAAGACCGTCATGCCCCGCCCCACGTCCATGCCCACGTGCGCTCTTGTCCCGACGGACACGACTCCATCGAGGGGCGCCGTCAGAAGCGCCTCACCTCCCGCCGCCGCTCGGATGCGCGCAGGCCCTCGCACTCCCTGAGCGACCGTTCCGAGGGTGGCCCAGTCGGTGGCGAAGGCGGTGCGCCACTGCTGCTCCTTCAGGAAGCTGATCGGCTCGCCCTCCGGAACGGGGACGGGAGGGGTGTCACGCGGCCCGTAGTGCGGCGGGGCGACCAGAAGCCCTGCCGAATCACCCTCTCCGACCCGGACCCGCCCGGACGGAATCAACTCCGTTCCCGCGGCGCTCTCGACGCGGAACGCGAGGTCGAAGACGCCCGCGCGGGACGGCTTGATCTCCACGGAGAAGATGCCGTCGCGAAGCGCGCGGTCTCGCCGGAACATCTCCTCACCTCCTCGCTCGTCGCGCAGGACGGCGGTGACGATGCCTTCCCGGAGCGGGGGAAAGCTGTCCAGAGTGGTGACGTGCGTGTGCGACTTCGAGACCCGGCCGACCACGAGCGGGTCCGCCTCGGCGAAGATCTCGTAGTGGTCGCCCCAGGACGTCACGGTGATTCCCTCTTCCTCGTGCTCCGTTTCGATCCTCCGCGCGCATCCGAGGGAAAGGAGTACGAGCACGAGGGCGGCACATCCGATCCAGCATCGATTCATCGGGACCCTCCGTCTCCCGTCAGGGCGCGCCCTTCCGCGATCTCGAGCGCTCGATGGCCCTCGAGCGCGGC